>JAIBAF010000009.1 GCA_019695335.1 bacterium | reverse complement strand
CACCCCTAGCCACAGCTCATCCGAGCAACTTTCAACTTACACCGGTTCGGTCCTCCATAGGGTTTTACCCCTACTTCAACCTGGCCATGGCTAGATCACTAAGGTTTCGCGTCTACCGCACGTTACACCCCTTTCGGGACGCCCTATTCAGACTTGCTTTCGCTACGGCTACGAGGCTTGGTGACCTCTTAACCTTACGCAACGTACGAGTAACTCGCTGGCTCATTATGCAAAAGGCACGCCGTCATGGCGCCGAAGCGCCACTCCGACAGCTTGTAAGCATACGGTTTCAGGTTCTATTTCACTCCCTTAATAAGGGTTCTTTTCACATTTCCCTCGCGGTACTATCCTCTATCGGTCACAAGAGAGTATTTAGCCTTGGAAGATGGTCCTCCCAGCTTCACACAGGATTTCACGTGTCCCGCGCTACTCAGGATACCCACATGCTGCTTTCGGTTTAGGTTACGGGGCTATCACCCACTATGGCGTTGCTTTCCAGACAACTTCACTTACCTACTCACAGATCACTACAAGGGTCCTACAACCCCGGCCCGACAAGTCGGTCCGGTTTGGGCTTTTTCCCGTTCGCTCGTCACTACTTGGGAAATCTCTTTTGATTTATATTCCACCAGGTACTTAGATATTTCAGTTCCCCGGGTTTGCTTCTTCTTGCCTATGAATTCAGCAAGAGATGATACCGTATTACCGGTAACGGGTTTCCCCATTCGGAAATCTTCGGATTAACGGCTGTTAGCGCCTTCCCGAAGCTTATCGCAGCTTGCCGCGTCCTTCATCGCCTTCTTGTGCCAATGCATTCTCCGTATGCTCTTAATAGCTTGAAATTTTATTTTAATAAAACATCACACTATTAGCATAATATATTATGAAAAATAGCGATTCTCGAAATCAAAGATTGTAGTCTTCAATTTACTATTAAATCAATAACATCTCAATTGTCAAAGAACTTTGGTTGATATAACTGGTATATCAATGAAAATCTATCGCATCGGACTTGCGTCCTGATCGTTTCAGTTTAGTGGAGCTAAGCGGGCTCGAACCGCTAACCTCCTGCGTGCAAGGCAGGCGCTCTCCCAAATTGAGCTATAGCCCCGTGTTCGTCGGCAGCCTTAAAGCAGTGGGCTTGGATGGAGTTGAACCATCGACCTCACGCTTATCAGGCGTGCGCTCTAACCACCTGAGCTACAAGCCCTCAACCAAAATTGTAAAAGAACAAAAAAAAATAAAAAAGAGAGTATACATGTTAAGACAAAAGTGAGAATCAAATCGAGTTATATTCGGAATATGTATTGGTGCCAACCGAAGTTGACCCACTACCTATTCTCCAGAAAGGAGGTGATCCAGCCGCACCTTCCGGTACGGCTACCTTGTTACGACTTAGCCCCAGTTACTGGTCTCACCTTTGGAGTCTGCTTACCAGACTACTTTGGGTGCTACCAACTTCCATGGCTTGACGGGCGGTGTGTACAAGGCCCGGGAACGTATTCACCGCTGCGTGCTGATCAGCGATTACTAGCAATTCCAGCTTCATGAAGGCGAGTTGCAGCCTTCAATCCGAACTGAGGCAGGTTTTTTGGGATTTCCTTCGCCTTGCGGCTTTGCCCTCTGTACCTGCCATTGTAGCACGTGTGTGGCCCTGGACGTAAGGGCCATGATGACTTGACGTCATCCCCACCTTCCTCCGACTTATCGTCGGCAGTCTCTTTAGAGTGCTCAACTAAATGGTCGCAACTAAAGACAAGGGTTGCGCTCGTTGCGGGACTTAACCCAACATCTCACGACACGAGCTGACGACAGCCATGCAGCACCTATACTAGCGTCCCTTGCGGGAAGTCCACTTTCATGGAATGTCACTAGCATTTCGAGCCCAGGTAAGGTTCTTCGCGTTGCGTCGAATTAAACCACATGCTCCACTGCTTGTGCGGGCCCCCGTCAATTCCTTTGAGTTTCAATCTTGCGATCGTATTCCCCAGGTGGAGGACTTAATGCGTTAGCTGCGGCACCGACAATAAATTGCCGATACCTAGTCCTCATCGTTTAGGGCATGGACTACCAGGGTATCTAATCCTGTTTGCTACCCATGCTTTCGTGCCTCAGCGTCAGTTACGAGCTAATGAACCGCCTTCGCTACTGGTGTTCTTCCAAATCTCTACGCATTTCACCGCTACACTTGGAATTCCATTCATCTCTCTCGCACTCAAGATCAGCAGTATCAATGGATAGTCTATAGTTAAGCTATAGGATTTGACCACTGACTTACCGACCCGCCTACGCACCCTTTACACCCAGTAATTCCGGACAACGCTTGCCACCCCTGTATTACCGCGGCTGCTGGCACAGAGTTAGCCGTGGCTTTCTCTGAGGGTACCGTCACTCCCGGCGTAACCGGGATTTCTTCCCCTCTAACAGTAGTTTACATCCCGAAGGATTTCATCCTACACGCGGCGTTGCTGCGTCAGGCTTTCGCCCATTGCGCAATATTCCTCACTGCTGCCTCCCGTAGGAGTCTGGGCCGTATCTCAGTCCCAGTGTGGCTGATCATCCTCTCAGACCAGCTACTGATCGTAGCCATGGTGGGCCGTTACCCCGCCATCTAGCTAATCAGACGCAACCTCCTCCCCAAGCGAAAATTCATTTAATGATCCCGGCATGCGCCGAAACCACTTTATGGGGGATTAGCCCAAGTTTCCCTGAGTTTTCCCCCTCTTGAGGGCAGATTGGTTACGTGTTACTCACCCGTTCGCCACTTTACTCACGATATTGCTACCGCTTTCTCGTAAGACTTGCATGTGTTAGGCACGCCGCCAGCGTTAGTCCTGAGCCAGGATCAAACTCTTCGTTGTCAATATTAATTTCTTAATATTCGAAGAATGATTCTGTCTCTCATAGAATACTCTAAGAATCGACTGTGTATACTCTCTAATTGTCAAAAAACGTTTGGCTAGGATTCTGTGTCTTCGCCGAAATTTTACTACATTATTCCCCTTATTTTCAAAGGGGACGTAATATACAATTTTGAAGTTGTGATTGCAAGGAAATTCTTATTTATTTTAAATTTTGTTGCGAATTTTGATATTCGCTCCGCCTTGCCAATTATTCACAATTTATCCACTAATTATACAGAACATTGGTCCGTTTTTTTACGGGGCGTAATGATAGTAAAAAAAGATTCTCAAGTCAAGTTTTTTTTAATTAATCATTAGATTTTTTTCATTTTGGCATCATTTTCCAAAGCATTTGCACCAATTTCTCCAAACCCATTTGCGCAACCGATGAAATGGTCATAACTTTCGTCCCGTCTCGCATAATTTGCTTTTTCGGAACCTTGGAAACAGTATCGGACTTGGTTAAAACCACAACGCGCTTCCGTTTCAATAGTTCAGGATTGAAATTTTTTAATTCTTTTTTCAAAATGCTGTAGTCTTTTTCAATATGGTCGCTTTGAACATCGATTAGAAACGCCAATATCTTGGTGCGCTCAATATGTTTCAGAAACTGAATTCCCAATCCTTTACCTTCGTGCGCGCCTTCAATAAGCCCGGGAATATCAGCCATTACCAAGCTTGTAAAATCTTTGACCTTTACAATGCCTAAATTCGGTGTTAGCGTCGTGAACGGATAGTTAGCAATTTTTGGCCTTGCGGCACTTACCGATGCGAGCAAAGTCGACTTCCCGGCATTTGGAAATCCTACTAATCCGACATCGGCCAAAACTTTTAACTCAAGTGCAATTTCCAATTCCTCTCCCGCCTGTCCCGGCTCAGACCGGCGCGGAGTTCGATTAGTCGGAGATTTAAAATGCGTGTTACCACGGCCACCTCTTCCACCTTTGGCTATAACAAAACGTTGTCTATTCTCAACCAGATCTATAATTATTTCATCGGAGTCAGCATTGCGTACGATGGTTCCCGGTGGTACATGAATTATAACATCGTTACCGTTTTTTCCATGCTGATTATTACCCAAACCGCTCTCACCGTTTTGAGCAAAATAATGGCGATTGTGTCCAACGTCTTGAAGCGTATGCAAATTTTCATCTGTCAGCAATACCACGTCTCCGCCGCGCCCTCCGTCGCCGCCATCCGGTCCGCCCTTGGGAACATATTTCTCACGGCGAAAAGAAATAATACCGTTGCCGCCACGGCCGGCTTTCACACTGATTTTTATAAAATCTAAAAACATGGGAAAATAAGTTGGATTATTTTTTCGAAGGAACAGTGGGTTTGGGATCAAAATGTTTCCGGCATCGTGCTTCATAAAAACCTGATGCGCCTACCAGAACCCTGTCTTCACTTTCGATGGTTCTCTGAGTAAAATTAGCCGGATTTCCGCAAATCACGCAAATGGCCAACGGTTTAGTAATGTATTCGGCTATTGCCAGCAATTGCGGCATCGGCTCAAAAGGTTGGCCTGTATAATCTTTGTCCAATCCCGCGACAATCACGCGTTTACCCATATCGGCCAAACGATTGCAGATGGCTACCAGCGAAACGTCAAAAAACTGCGCTTCATCAATACCTACTACTTCAGTTCGCGGATCCAATTTTTCTAAAATTTCTTCCGCTTTTTCAATCGGATCGGATTTCATTTTTAATTCGCTGTGCGATACGATATGATCGTCGCTATAACGTTTGTCAATAAGCGGTTTGAAAACCTGCACCCGCATACGGGCGATTTCAGCGCGTCGAAGACGGCGGATAAGTTCTTCCGATTTCCCGCTAAACATGCTACCGGCAATAACCTCAATCCAACCGCTGTTAATGGATACGAAGTTCACTGTGACCTCTAATATTATTGGTTATTTCATCGCTCTCTTCAAAAGGGTGGACAATCTAATTGTTTTTTACCGACGGTGCAACTTTATTTTGGCTGAATAATTCATTATTATTCCTGTCACAAATCATTTCTTTTAATAAAGAATGAAAATGGTTCAACGTACAATTGCCAAGTCGGTTTCTGTTGCAGGAAAAGGTATCCATTCTGGCTTGCCAGTAAATGTACTTTTATTACCGGCCGATCCTGATGCCGGAATTTATTTTGTGAATCGCGATAAAAACCGGGTAAAGGCTGATTATCGCAATGTCTGTCAAACGCGGCTTGCAACAACTATAATGGAAAATGGTGTCTCAGTAAAAACAGTGGAACATTTTATGGCTGCTGTTTTTGGTTTGGGCATTACGAATCTTATCGTCGAAATAGATGCAGATGAACTTCCAATTCTTGACGGCAGCAGCAAAATTTGGATAGAAAAAATGAATTCTGCCGGAATACTCGACCAAAAAGTTTCTTATCAAGAAATCATTCTTAGAAATACTATTGAATTTAACGCCCCGGAAAGAGAAACGTGGATTAAAGTTTCGCCATCAGAAAACTTTGAAATCATTTATCATTTTAAATTACCCACCGGTAGTCTACAAACGTTCCAGTACCGTTTTGATTTCAAAACATTCCAACATGACGTTGCCCCCGCACGGACATTTTGTTTGCTGAGCGAATTTGAACGCATGGCTGAACAAGGATTTATCAAAGGTGCGGCGGCTACTACCGGTTTTATATTGATGGACAATCAACCTTCTAAGAAAATTCTATCGTTACTCAAACAGTATAATATAACGGACAATGTGGCCATACTTTCAGCCGAATCTCCACGTTTTTCTGATGAGGCTGCACGACACAAGGTTTTGGACATAATTGGAGATTTTGCTTTGACAAACGGAATGATTCGAGGAAAATTGGAAGCTTATGGAACAGGGCATGCGGACAACATTGAATTAGTCCGAATGATCATGAAATAACCGGACGTTTATTTTCAATTTTTTTAGAAACTGTATTCAGTAAATCATCCAGCTTAAAGGGCTTAAAGAGTAGCTCAATTCGTTTTGTTTCAGTAAAATCGCGAGTGCGTCGGTCGTAAGTATCTCCGGTTATAAATACGATTTTATTTAAAAGATCGCTCCGATTGCTCTCGATCCACGAATACAATTGAAAACCGTCGCATTCCGGCATTCGAATATCCGATATAATGAGATCAAACTGATTATGATTGGCAATCATTTCAATTCCTTTTTTGCCGTTATCAGCCAATAAAACTTCACATTCGAAATATTCAAGTAACAACTCAAATGACATTTCACGGATCGACGGGTCATCCTCGATAACTAAAATTGAATTTTTCTTCCCTGCTTTCGGTGAAGCAAATTTTCGAGGCTCATCAGTTGTTAGAGCAACTGGACGGCGAATCGGCAAACGAATGGTAAATGTCGAACCCACACCTTCCTCGCTCACCACATCAATTTCACCATCGTGCGCTTTAATTATACTGTAAGAGATACTCAAACCCAATCCTGTTCCTTTGTCCGGAGTTTTAGTCGTAAAAAAAGGTTCAAAAATTTTCTTAATGTAGGTTGAGGATATCCCGATTCCGTTATCATGGACACTTACGCTGACATATTCTTTATCGAAATCTGTTCGAATCGTCAGTTTTCCTTCTTTTCCATCGACCGCTTGCACTCCGTTGATCAAGATATTAAGTATCACTTGTCCTATTTGATTCTCATCAATACGGCAACTCGGCAATTCGGGGTTTTCAAATAATTGCACCTGAACACCTCGGTACGCTTCATGGTATTTCAACAACATGAGATTGTCGCGAACTAATTTATTAAGATTGGATTCACGTAGATACAACGGTTTGGGTTTTGCGAAACGAAGGAGCGTATTGACGATGCTGGACGCTGTAGAAGCCGAGCGATGGACGACATTGAGTCGGTTCAGAAATTTTTCATTCAATGATGGCTCCTGAAGAAGCAAATCCAGATAGGCTACGATAGGTGTCAATTGATTGTTTAATTCGTGAGTTATTCCGGTCAGCATCGATCCAACGGCAGAAAGTTTTTCGGACTGACGCAGTTGCTCTTCGTAACGTTTTTTTTCAGTAATGTCATGAATGCTGCACAATATCTGTTGCGTCTGTTCAACATGTTTTGCCGTGATCTCTCCAACTTTCTTTTCGCCCGATTGCGTCAGAAAATTCACTTCCCAAACTAGCCCACCCGAAGGTTCGTCAGTAGCCGCTCGTAATGAGCTGTCTTTTTGTGCCGAAAGGAACATTGCTACAAGGTTTTTTTTGTCATCCGTATGGATTAGATCTAAAAAATGCTTTTTACCTTCTATGGCTTCTTTGGTATATCCGGTAATTTGAGTGAATCGGTTATTGATTTTAGAAATGACCCCATTCACTTCGATCACGGCAACGGCATGCACGTCATTTTCAAATAAAATCTGATACTTGGTTTCGGTGCGCTCAACCTGATAATGAGCTTCTTTTAAAAATTGATTTTGCAAGTCAATGTGTTTGTTCTTGTAGAGAATATTTTCCATCTGCGTTGTGATCAAGTTCTTGATGGAAATCATTCCCCGATAACGGCCCGCTTCTATGATAATAATGTCATCATAAATGGTTTCCGCATCCCGCTTCATGGATCGCTCAACGATTTCCGAGATATCCACACTGGAATCAAGACACAAAAAATCACGATCCATGACTTCGATAATTTTTCGATTTTGATACACAGCGTACCCATACTTGGTCGATAACATGTTCATCAATCGATCCTTTGCGATCATACCACTAGGACGACCATCGGATCGAACAATCGGCAAAAATTTGAAATTACTTTCCCGAAATATATTCAAAATTTTTTCAACTGAAATATCGGGCGGCACCCAAGCTTCAGTATAGATCATGTCAAGCGCGGTAAATGCGGCCATTTACATTTCCTCGGAAAGGTTTTGGAATTCACGCCGGCCTTCGACAATTTCGACGACTTCACTTTTCAGTAACAGTTGAATGTTTTCCCAAACATCGTTGAGATCAAACTCAAGCGCGCGCGATAACTCAAATAAATTCTTTTTGCCGTCGATATGTTTATAAATCAGATTAGCGGCGTACTTAGCCGGAAAATGCCTTTCTTTGTTTGACCGCTCGGCTGTAACCCGGGCTGGGATGATGACTTTCATTGCTTCAGCTTGCTTTTCGACTAGGTAACGGCCTTTGATCATTCTATTGATTATTCCCAAATAATGAGTCTCATTGTCGCCTATTTTTTCAAGAATTCGCAAGATATTTCTACGTCCATTGACATACGATAAAATCTGCCATTCTTCAAAATCAATGACAGCATTCTGGCCTTGGGATAAAAAATTGCGATTTAGTTTTAAAACGGATTTGAGCGAAGTAATATCATTGGCCAGCATGCGCCATTCATCCACGCGCTGTGCGTTCTCAAGAATTAAAAAATCCATGTTCAACTTAATTGAAAGATCAAACAGCGACGAAAATTCATCGTCATTGACGTCTTCAAATTCTATTTGACCTTGAGTCCATTTCATGATCCGGTATATCACATCGCGTAAATAACGATTGAGGAGTTTATTCATGGATCCGGCATTTTCTTCCAAAAAACCCATCTCCTGAAAAATCCGGCCAATTGGAAGGCCGGTAACGCGTTGAAGTTCAATCGCCTTAGTGAGGTTATGCATTTGCAAGTATCCGGAATTGACCAGATATTCACCCAATAACATATCGTCAGGCGATGATGCCCGCACGATTGAATTTTTGTAAACAATGATTTCTGCGTGCTTATTTTGTCCCGAATTTGCAGTACACCGCTTTTCCCCGACATTTTAATCAGTTGTAAAGTATTGACCAATGACATGTCCGATAAATTACCTGTGAGGATGCTGGTTCCGCGTTTTGCAGACATCTTTTGACGAGTTGTGTTCATGTATATATCTAAGCTTTTATAAACTTAACGTGGAACATTAAGCTCCACTGATTTTGGGGACAAAAAATTAATTACTTGGTGTTAGCACATTAGTAGGCTTTTGTTATGTTTTGGTAAGCAGCATGTTAAAAAATACGCTTATTTGAATCAAAATTTTCCTTGCAAAACGAAAGCACGAAACTTAAATTTGTTTATAAACCAAAGGCTTAAATGAGTAACAGAGGTACCTGCAACCTCTGACCATTCAAAATAGTAATCCCAGGATTGATGCATCCTGGGTTTTGTTTTTGAAAAGGGATAGCATGAATGAGAGCCATAACAATGTGGATGAATACTCAAATAATGGACCCACTTCTGAGCCAAAATTGATAGTAAAAGTCCGACTATGGTTGATCGTATGCACGATTAGTGTTATTATGCTGATATTCGCCAGCAAGCATGCATGGTTCCAGGAAATAACGAATAATCAGGATGCATCCGTTGAAGTCAAAGTCATGGCCGTTGTAATGGATTCAGCAGCAATGTCTCCTACCGTTATCCTATACGATGAAACTGAAAAAATTATGTTACCGATTTGGATCGGTACGAGTGAAGCTTATGCGATTCAATTGGAACTCAATGGGGAGAAACCTCCCAGACCCTTGACGAATGATCTTCTGAAAACCGTTATGGATAAATTGGGCGCAAAATTACTGAAAACCGTAGTAACAATGGTGGAGGATCAAACGTATTATGCCAAGTTATATCTTCAAAGTCATAATGGTGAAATGGAAATCGACGCCAGGCCGAGTGATGCTATTGCTTTGGCTATGCGATCAAAAGCACCTATTTTTGTTAATAAAGGCGTATTGAGCAAACACGGTATTTCTACTGAAACAAAGAAAAAAACGAACGAAAAAACTCGTAAAACCTGACATAAAAGGCATAGTATGAAACAAAAATCCGTTCTTTTGATGCTAACTTTTTTTCTGATGGCAGGCATTGCCATCGGATTAGTCATCAATACCCAAACCAATTGGGCCAACCATTCTTATGCTTTAGACTCTGAATCCGCCAGAAATGCGATGTCGTCTGAACAATTTTCAGTCGGTGAAAATTCAGGAAAAATATTTGCAAAAATAGCCAAAGAAATTACTCCTACTGTTGTTACTATTACCAGTGAAAAGAAAGCAACGGTTGGCGGCGGTTTTGATGAGATTTTCAAAAAATTTCATAAAAACATTCCTGAAACCGGTATAGGCTCCGGCGTTATCGTTCGCACTGACGGATATATCATTACCAATGATCATGTGGTTAGAGACGCCGAACGAATTCAGGTGAAACTTTCCGACCGCCGAATTCTGGATGCTGAATTAGTCGGATCGGATCCGTTAACCGATATTGCCGTCATCAAAGTTAAATCAGATAAATTGCCGGTTGCCAAATTTGGCAACTCCGATCTCGTGGAGGTGGGTGAATGGGTTCTGGCGATCGGATCGCCGCTAAGTCTTAATTCAACGGTAACCGCGGGTATTATCAGCGCCAAAGGCCGGCAAATTGACATCATCGGCGATCAATATGGCGTTGAAAATTTCATTCAAACTGATGCGGTCATCAATCCCGGTAACAGTGGCGGCGCCTTAGTCAATACCAACGGCGAACTGATCGGCATTAATACGGCCATCGCTACCACCACAGGCCTTTACCAGGGATATGGCTTTGCCGTGCCGATCAATATAGCCCGAAGCGTCGTTGAAAGCCTGATTCAATATGGTCAGGTCTTGCGCGGCTATATTGGCGTGGGCATCAAAGACGTCGATGCGACATACGCGAAAGCGGTCGGGCTCGATCGGGCTCAGGGCGTCCTCGTCGAATCACTTACAGAAAACGGTGCCGCTCATGACGCCGGAATACAGGAAGGTGATGTAATTTTGGAAATCGATGGACGCGCTTTGGAACAACGCAGCGATTTGCAGGCCTATATCGCACAAAAAAAGCCGGGCGACAAAGTAACATTATTGGTTTATCATAATGGCGCCAAAGCAACCAAAGTTGTTATTTTAAAATCCAAAGATGGTAAAACAACTGTTCCGGTTATTAATTCGATCCCGGATTCAGAAAAGCAAAAAAACGGTGAGATCGGTAATGGTATGGGTTTTGAAGTTGAAGAAATGATGGATGATACAGGCAGCGAACCTAGTGTACGCGTTGTGCGCACGTCATCCAAGGCTGAAGAACAGCAAATTTATGAAGGTTTTATCATCACACGGATCAATGATAAAACAGTGCATTCTCTCAAAGACTATCAAAACGAAGTTGGAAAATTAAAAAACGGCGATGCCGTCGTGATTCATCTGGCAGCCACTAAAAACGGATCAAAAATCATAACCGCTGTTGAAGTAAAAAAATAATCAGGAAGCAATATCATCGCGGAAAAATTCTTGCCGAAAAAAACTCTGATCGTACCATTCCATTACAAACACTTTTACAATAGCTGTTAATGGTAAAGCCATCAAAAGTCCGATGATCCCCAGGACTTTTGCAAACACAAACAATGCAAAAATACTCAGCACAGGATGCAGTCCCAATTTTTCACCTACCATTTTCGGTGAAATCATCACCATATCCAGCACTTGGATAATGCCGATGACTATTAAAATTTTAAGAATGGCTGTTTCCGGATCGGGATTTAAAAGTCCTAATACTCCGCCGATGATAAACGTAATGATTGGCCCGACATAAGGGATCAGGCTTAAAAAACCTGTTGTGAGCCCGATAAGCAACGCAAAATTAATCTGCAAAATGCTAAGTGACAACCATGTAATCAGAGTAATCACCATCGCAGCGAGAATTTTTCCGCGAATGTACAAACTAAGAATCGTATTAACACGATTGTAAATTTTGTCCATTCGTTCCTGGTGCCGATCCGGAACTTTTTTCCGCAATGCGGCGATATTTTTATCGAAGTCCCTCAAAAAATAAAACGTCAAAAACGGAATGAGTATAAAATTGATCAATTGCGTTATCAGCGAACTCAATCCGGATGTGATTCCGAGCGCGCTTTCCGAAAAATATTTGATCAGTTCATTGATCTTTTGCGAGGCTTCCGTTTCGATCACTTGCATTACCCGGTCAACATCCAGCCCTATTCTTGAAAAAAGCGTCCATTCACTCAGCCGCAATCGCGATTTAAATTCCTCATACGAAGGCAGTGACGTTGTTAAAATTTGTACTTCTTCTGCAAATTGAGGAATGATCAACAGTCCTACCAAAAATAATCCTCCGAGAATAAGCGTCACGATCGCGATGATGGAAATCGTTCTTGTAACGCGCCGCTTTTCAAACCAATCGACAATGGGATCGAAAAGATATGCCAATGCAAACGAAATCAAAAAAGGCATTACGATGTCTTGTAAATAATAAAACATCCATATCAGCAGAACCGCCAGCACCAACGCAATAAGAACTCGAATGGATTTATGCTCTCTGAAAGGCAGTAAGAATGCGATTATAACTAAAGAGAGGATAAAAGGAGGAAAAACATCTTTAATAGAAAAAAACCAAACACCAAACAAAATCCCGAAGACAATTGCAATTAACAAAAATCTTGATTCTTTTTCAGTTGGCATAGCGACCTGATTGACAAAAAAAATTCCCTAAATCATACGATTCAGGGAATTGATTTACAACTATTTTTTTTGATCGCGTTTAAAACACTTGGCACCGTTAAAAAAGAAATTTAATGCATTCCGTTTTCCCGATCGATGTATTTGATAAAGTCTTTGCCGAGCGGCGTAAGTGACAATTCTTTAAAAAAATCACTGCTAATGCTGCACGCTGCAATAAGATCAAATTTTTTGTTAACGAGACCTCGCGTATACAAATCATTGAAAACAGATCGGATAATAAATGTCCGTTCCGTCAGCTCGGGAAATTCGTAACAAATCGCTGAGTAAATATTAGCACTTTGTCCTAAACCTACAGTCGACACGCGTCTCGTCCATGTTTCATCCACCAGTAACCGCAGGAAACGGACATGCCAAGTAGACTCTAATGCTTCCTCAAACGGTAACTGTTCATTATGTTGTAATACAGTCATAAAATCCTCGTGCGGTAAGTATGTCCCAAAAAATTATGCTTCTACGTCCATGATCGGGCCGTTCCAATGAGCATCAAATACTTCGATACGATGTATTAAAGAATCCTGATATTTCAATTGTTTAATGCGAAAATGATAATTCCGGATAATAAATTGTTCCAGTAATTTATCAGAAATAATATCGCACCCTATTTTGGCGCCAATCAGATTCTTTAGTTTTGTAATCGCTTCAGGTGATAGTTCGTATTCGGCAATTTTGAGGTTAATCATGTGTCCCTAATAGATGGCTTGTGTCTTTTCATATAAGACTCAAAAATGTCTGTTTTTCCATAAAAAATTTCTGGTCTTTTTAAACCAATGATAAATATTGAATTAAAGCGAAGTGGAGAAATTGCGAGACTAGTAAAAGAAAGCTCTTTGTCGACAAGTTGAAAAAGAAAAACCTCGACAGAATCGAGGTTTTACGGGGGTGGCTCCGGACGGAATTGAACCGCCGACACAAGGATTTTCAGTCCTCTGCTCTACCAACTGAGCTACAGAGCCAATATTTTTTGTGATCGCAAGTATAATGAATTATGAATATTCAGTCAAGATTTATTTTGGATTTGCGCAACATTTTGGCCACATTTGAGTCAAATAAACTAATAATTTACTTTACTTTTCATCTATTTTCGTTTATCTTTCGCGGTTATGATCCTATCCGGTTTTGACCTAACCCGGATTGTTGGATTTATTTTTGAATTGAATTTATGAATGGAGAATGCCATGAGCACCTGGCTGGTAGAGAAGTGTAAGCCATTTTCTAATTTTGTAGAAGATATCAAAGCCAAAGGATTGTACAGCTATTTTACTGAACTTGAAGAAACGGGAATTCATATTAAAGTCAAAGGCAATGAATTAATCAATTTTTCGTCCAACGATTACCTGGGCCTGACGCATGATCCGCGCGTTATTGAAGCGGCGAAAAACGCTTTGAATATCTATGGTTCCGGTCTTTGCGGTTCCCGCTACGTGGTGGGAACGACAGTGGAACACGTTCGGCTTGAAGAAAAAATTGCCGACTGGAAGGGTAAAGAATCTTGCATTGTTTTTACGACCGGTTATCAGACGCTACTTGGAACCGTGTCGGCTTTATTAGTCAAGGCGGACGACAGCGTCGAAGAAAATATTGTATTGGCCATCGATAAACTGAGTCATGCGTGTATTCTGGATGGATGTTCCTTGGCTGTCGGCACACCTCTGACGCGCGGATCATCCAAATTACTGGACGGACAAATACGATATTTCCGCCATAATGATCCAGTGAGCCTGGAATCGATTGTACAATCCAGTGTTAACAAAGGCCGCAACGTGATGATCATCGTTGAAGGCGTGTACAGTATGGATGGCGATATTTGCCGATTGCCGGAGTTTGTAGAAATTGCCGAAAAATATGATGCCTGTATTGCAGTAGATGATGCACATGGTACCGGCGTTTTGGGAAAAACAGGAAAAGGTACGGCCGAACATTTTGGTATGGAAGATCACATCGATCTGCTGATGGGAACTTTCAGCAAAGCTTTAGGGTGTGTCGGCGGGTTTGTAACCGGCCAGAAAGACGTCATTTCACACATCAAACACAAAGCACGCAGTTTTATGTTTTCTGCTGCGCCGCCGGTTTCCAATGTCGTCAGCGTATCGACGATTATTGACATCATCCGCTCGGAGCCTGACCATTTACAACGTTTGCGCAGCAATGAAAAATATTTCAAAACCGTCTTAAAAGAACTTGGGTTCAATTACGGCGACAGCGCAACGCCGATTGTTCCGATCATCATCGGTGATAGCGAAAAAACAATGTACTTATCACAGAAATTGCGTGAAAATGGCATTCTGATGTTACCGATGGTTTATCCGGCCGTGGCACGCGGCGAAGAGAGACTTCGCTGTACGATCAGCGCGAAACACAC
The DNA here is from genome assembly GCA_019695335.1 of bacterium. Classification (NCBI taxonomy): domain Bacteria; species bacterium. Next base: position 66,500 of record JAIBAF010000009.1, on the reverse strand, counting down.
CAACGCCGATATGGACAGAGCTTTGGATGTTTTAAAAACCGAAGGCCGGAAAATCGGCGTGATTAATTAAACATTACGCGTGAGTTAAAATATTATAGCAATCAGCGCTTTGAATTCTCCGGCTTCCATAAGCGACGGCGCTTTGCGTTTTAAAAAATTGTCGCGCCGTGTTCCGTAATACATTCCGATAAAATTGTAATCTGCACCTGCCGCGAGATGCTTCCACAATCTTCGTTGATATCCAAGACCGAATGAGTGCTTGAGATAATACTCATCGAAAAGATAACTGTCATCCCTCGCAAACGCTGCAAAATTTGAATTCAGCTTGATCCGTTGATTGGCGGCGAGCCAAACGTCGTATTCCAGCATCACTCCCAGATTAACGGTAAATGGATCCGGTGGGCGCACTCCCGCACTTAATCCAATATGAATTTTTGTAAATAATGGGAATGTAAGTCCAAGATAGTAATTTTCATCCCCGTCTCTTAAAGATTTATCAATTCCGGCTGCAAGATGAACGGATGAAAAATCTTTTGAATGTTGAGCGGATAATGAAGTAATTCCAATAAACAGAAACAAAAAGCATAGTTCTTTCATAAAACCTCAGATTATTTTGATTAGTTTATCTTGTCCTAATCTTCATTTGATTCTTTTTTACGCTATCCCATAAAGCTACTGCGATAAACTCCTTTATCGTAGCATTATAAGAACCGAAAACTCCCACAATGCCGTCGCCTTTTACGTTTGATTTTCTCGCTACGTTTCCGTCTGAAAGAAATCAAGTGTCACGCCGTAGTCGCCATACGGTGCATGAAATGCTCCGTAATCTTTGTTGACGGCTCGCATTTCTAGTCTAATGTATACAGTATCGATATGGGTCGGATCATCCCAACGACGTCCGAAATAGATCCATGGAGTGCGAAAAGAATCGAATGAATATGAACTGTTTATTATTTCAAAATTGCTAACCTGATCTCTTAATACGAAGTATGACTGATCATTATTATTAGTCACGTCAACAAGAATAGTATCGCCTAAAGCCCTTTGTGGAACTTCATAAAGGATACTTTGAGACGGTCTTATAAATTTTATATCTTTCAATATTTTCGTTTCAGCATTTGCTTTTTTATTTTCTTTTGTTTTAACAGCCAACTTATAACTTCTTGATGACAAAACTTTCAACTCACCATTAACATCTCTATAGATACCGTTTCCTACCGACGTCAATTTTACATGTTGATCTTCCCCGTCAATAAATACTTCAGCGTCATCGTCAAATTCATACTTACAAAAATACAACTGTCTGGTTGCCAACAAAAGCTCATATAGTACCGGATCTTCTACACCTGTTATGTGGAAAATATTGCCATGATTCACTGGAATCATTTTTCCAACAAATACTTCTGTTTTATAAGTACGTTTAAAGTCGGTGGCTGAATCCGGCGCTAAGATTCCCATCACGACATCGTATTCTTTCTCCAACAATGAATCCGTTTTATATTCTTTGAAGCAGGATGTGCAACCAATTACTAATGCAATAAGAGTTATTCTCATTCTATTGCTTAGCCTTCATTTGATTCTTTTTTACGCTATCCCATAAAGCTACTGCGATAAACTCCTTTATCGTAGCATTATAAGAACCGAAAACTCCCACAATGCCGTCGCCTTTTACGTTTGATTTTCTCGCTACGTCCCCGTCATACAAAGTTTTCTCGAATTGAAAAAATTCTTGTGTCACACCGTAGTCGCCATACGGTGCATTAAATGCTCCGTAATCCTTGTTGACGGCTCGCATTTCTAGTCTAATCTGAACGGAATCAATCGGAGTGTTATCCGTAAAGCTTTTTGTAAAAAAAAGCCCCAAAGTGAAAAACTTTTGAAAAGAGTAATGACTGAGGATTGTTCCAATTATGTTACTTCGTTGATCTATTAAGGTAAAGTAAAATTGATTATCTGAGTTCTCCACTTCTACAAATGCGGTATCTAAATTAGGAATTTTATAAATTACTTCTTCGATAGGACTTATGAACTTAATGTCTCTTAAAACTGTTGTTTCAGCAAAAGCTTCTTTTCCGTTACCATTTCTGACTTTTAAATTATATTTTTTTAAAGATTTGATTTTCAGCTCATCATTAACATCTCTATAAATACCGTTTCCTACTGATGTCAATGTTACATGTTGATCTTCTCCATCAATAGATACTTCGGCCTCATCGTCAAATTCATACTTACAAAAATACAACTGTCTGGTTGCCAGCAAAAGTTCATGCAATACCGGGTCTTCTGCTCCGGTAATATGGAAAATATCACCATGATTTACGGGAATCATTTTTCCAACAAACACTTCCGTTTTGTAAGTACGTTTAAAGTCAGTTGCCGAATCGGGCGCTAAGATTCCCATTACCACATCGTATTCTTTCTCCAGTAATGAATCTTTGTATTCTTTGAAGCACGAAGTACAGGAAGCAACATAAATAAACATTAACGAAATGCTAAAAGCTTTCATAATTATAATTCCATTTAAAAAACTCGGCGGAGTTCTTATGAAAAATTATTAATTGATTAACTTTATTTACTAATAAAGAGCATATCCTATTTTCCAGCGCATGTCGTCAAGACCACCATCGGTATAGGATTTGGTGTCTGCTATCTCAGTTCCACCGCCTGTACGTGAATGCATGTTCGACTGGTTCTCATTAAACAGTGCACCTTCACCATATTTGTCATCGGTATCGACCCATGATTGCTGTTGATTATCGATTGTGTAGCTCAAAGAGACATTTTTACTAACGGAGCCGGTTGCTGCATTCCAGGCTTCATCCCAGTTTTCAGAATGGATGCATCCGTAATCCTGAATATAAAAGCAGTCTTCCGAGCGGTCCATCGATCCTTCATTGATATCGTCCTCGAAAGGAAGAACGACGCCATCATTGTTGCCAGTAGACAAATACATGTAATAGAACGGCGTGGTTTGATCATACCATTTATGGTCCGTATTAATGTCTTCCAATTTTACCGGCACTCCGCGGGCATCGATGGTTGTTTCGCCGCTATTGTCGTTATGTTTATATCGGCTGACTCCGTCAAGGCGGCCATACCAGCTTTGAAATTCTTCAGCCGTTAGCCCATCACGGGTCACATATAAACGAATGGAGTGGAGAGTGAGATAAGCCGAAGATAGCCCTTTATTTAATTCCCGTCTTTTCTTCGCCACAGTAATCCGAGCGAGATTCTCTTCGGGATCATCTTCTTCCTCCATTGTAACGGCAAAAATCGGATACGTCAAAGTCGCACGCAAATTGGCGATATACGCCTGAAATTCATCATCGATGTCATCGATGTCTTTGGCGTATGGCGCCGTCCAGAATTCATCGGACGAAGCAAATGAACCTTCATCGCTCGACACTACGTGTACAGGAAAAGTGACTTCGTTGGACGTTCCGTCATAATAATTGGCCGGATCGGGATAGACGCCATACAACGTCTCATCGCCTTCACCGAACGCAAGATTCTTGGAAAAAGCTTCCACCGCGCCGGCATTGAATATCTCGACATTGACACGGCAAATTTTTCCATCGACTTTGATGCGTCCTTCGGCGCCGTCCATGACTTCGGCAATATTCATTTTATCCTCTTTCAAAAAACGATGCAGCGTGGATGTTTTCAAAAGCCCGTTTTTTGACTTGGATAAACTGTGATCGCCGAAAGACAATTGCCGGCTCAAAATTTCGAGATACTGATTGGCCTCCTCGCGGGTGAGATTGTCCGTGGAAGGGTTTTTATTAAACGCCTTTTCCGTGCGTTCTTCGCATGACTGCGAGAAAAATAAAATCGTATGAAAGATTATCAAAAACCTTAAGTGTCTCATAATGTACTCCTTGTGCAATCGAACTCCGCCGAGCGTATGAGTAGTTTCGGAGCAAATGCTTGACAATCGATAGCTAAGATCATACCTTTGTCATGGGAAGCCGATATTACTTTAAAATCAAAACCTGCCAAGGAACTGATCACGGTAATATTGACCTTCCCTTTTTATTTGCCCTTGGTTAATTACAAATAAAAAAACCAAAACTGTCAGATCGTATACACCTCACCTCCGATCAATCTGAAATTTTGGGTCTTGAACTCCAGCGATTTGAATGATATTAAAAGCAAACTCCGTTAGAGATTCCCTCTACCACTACTTAATACGCTATCAAATTTTGCAGCTGAAAGCAAGTAAAAAAATTGAAACAAAAAAACCCTCGCTGATGAGCAAGGGTTTTATTTTTTTCGACTGAGTTTTCTGTTTTAGCCGTTCATCGACTCGAGAAAATGTTTATTGGAACGGGTTCCACGCATCTTGTCGAGTAGAAATTCCATCGCTTCGACGGGCGTCTTATCGCTGAGCAGTTTACGTAAAATCCACACGCGGCTGAGTTCCATCTGCGACAGCAGCAATTCTTCTTTTCGTGTTCCGGAACGATTGATATCGACAGCCGGATAAATGCGGCGATCGGCAAGACGGCGATCGAGAATAATTTCCATGTTACCCGTGCCTTTAAATTCTTCAAAGATCACGTCATCCATACGGCTGCCGGTCTCGATCAAAGCCGTCGCAATGATCGTCAAACTTCCGCCCTCTTCCACTTTACGGGCGGCGCCGAAGAAACGTTTGGGACGATGCAACGCATTGGAATCCACGCCACCGGAGAGAATTTTACCGGAGTGCGGAACTACGGTATTGTGCGCGCGAGCAAGACGGGTAATCGAGTCCAATAAGATCACGACGTCGTGGCCACATTCAACCATGCGTTTAGCCTTTTCGAGTACGATATCCGCTACCTGAACGTGCCTCTCGGGCGGTTCGTCAAACGTGGAGCTTAGAACTTCCGCTTTAACCGATCGTTCCATGTCCGTTACTTCTTCCGGACGCTCGTCAATCAGCAAAACGATCATCTTGACTTCTGGATGATTTTCAGTAATGGAATTAGCAATATTTTTTAATAGGATTGTTTTGCCGGTACGAGGCGGGGCCACGATCAAACCGCGCTGACCTTTGCCGATTGGGTTCATAAGATTCATGATGCGCATCGAAAAATTATTCGCATCTTTAGTTTCAAGACCCAAACGCTCTTTGGGATAAATCGGAGTTAAGTTGTCGAACAGAATCTTGTTTTTGGCTTCTTCCGGATTTTCAAAATTGACCGCTTCGACTTTCAATAACGCAAAAAACCGTTCGCTTTCTTTGGGCGGTCGAATTTGACCGCTGACGACATCGCCCGTGCGTAAACCGAATTTTTTAATCTGTGACGGCGAAATATAAATATCGTCCGGGCTCGGCAAATAGTTATAGTGCGATGAGCGTAAAAATCCGTAGCCATCCGGCAAGATTTCGAGCACGCCTTCGCTGAAAATAAATCCGTCTTTTTTGGTTTGTTCCTCCAGGATCGTAAAGATCAGATCCTGTTTTTTCATTCCGCTGACGCCCGCTATACCAAGATTTTTGGCAATGTCGTTCAGTTCGGAAATTTTCATATCTTTCAGATTGGCCAGATTAAACGTGGCCGTATCTTCTCTTCTGTCATTCATAGGACTTTAATGGGGTTAGTTGAACTTATAATGCGTTGAAAATTTATAAAGAAGTGATCGATAGCAAATATTGAAATGGGGAATGAGTCAGCCCCTTGAAGAATCTTATTTTATTACAGGATTAAATTATAAGGACGTGAACCTACTGTGCGGCAGAAGCAGTTAACGTGTGGTTAAAATAACCGAACAGCCCGACATAGTCAAGCACTATTTCAAAAAACAAAAGAAGGGGAGATTATCTCCCCTTCAGCTTATCGACTTCTTTGGTAAGCGCCGGCAAAACTTCAAATACGTCGCCAACGATTCCATAATCGGCAATTTTGAAAATCGGGGCTTCGGCATCGCTATTGATCGCTACAATGTATTTAGAACTCGACATACCTGCAAGATGCTGGATGGCGCCTGAAATGCCGCACGCCACATACAATTGCGGGCTGACCGTTTTGCCCGTTTGTCCGACCTGTTCATCGTGCGGACGCCATCCGGCATCGACGACGGCTCGTGATGCCCCGGCAGCCGCTCCAAAAGCGCCGGCCAAATCCGTAACAAGATTCCAGTTTTCAGGACCTTTGAGTCCACGACCGCCCGACACAATGACGTCGGCTTCGGTCAGTTCGATTTTTTTACCGGTTTCAACAACCATATTTTTGATTTTAGCACGAATAGGCTTTAATGTGATACCGATTTTCTCAACAGTCGCTTGAACGGCATTTTCACGTGGTCTGAAAATATTAGGACGAAGTGAAATCACCTGTATGTTGGAAGTAATCACTAATTTTTGAATAGCTTTTCCGGCAAAAATCGGACGGCTGATGGTTAACTTTCCGCCGCTGACGTCCAGATGCGTCACATCGCTAGCAAGTCCCGCTTTTAACCGTCCAGCAACGCGGGGCGAAAGATCGCGTCCCATCGCCGTGGCCGCCATCAGAACAATTTTGGCGTTTTCTTTTTTTGCTATTTCTTCGACAGCTTGCGTATAACCTTCTGTAGAATAATTTTCCAAGGCCGCATCTTCAACGACATACACTTTACTGAGGCCATATTTTCCGAGTTCGGCTGCCATACCGGCAACATTAGCGCCTACGACCAAGCCTACGGCGTTGAGGCCCATTTGGCCGGCAAGATTTTTGGCCTCACTGGCTATTTCATAAGCCGCTTTTTTAAAAGCGCCGTTCCTTTGTTCTGCAAATGCAATGATTGACATAGTATCTCCGCATAAAAATTTTTGTTAAATGACTTTGGCTTCTTCATGCAGCAGTCGAACCAATTCAGGAACGGCTTCTGCGCCTTTACCGACGATTTTACCTGCTGGACGCGGCGGCGGCAATTCGATGCCGACAATCTCTGAAAGCGCCGGTGACACAACCGCATCTTTTTTCTCAAGCGGTTTTTTCTTGGCCGCCATGATACCTTTCAAATTAGGTAATCGCGGTTCATTCAATCCTTTTTGTGTCCCGATAACCGCCGGAAAGCTAAATTCGACCAACTCTTTTCCGCCTTCAATTTCGCGCTCGGCAGAACACGCTTTGGAATTGGCATCGACGTCCAGTTTGACTACAACGGTCGCACACGGCACATCGAGTAATTCAGCTACTAATTGCGGCATCTGGCCGCTGTCATCGTCGATCGCTTGTTTTCCAAAAAACACCAAATCATACGGCATCGTTTTAATTTGTTCCGCCAAAGCGGCGGCAACATCACCTTTGAAATTATCGTCGGTTTTTAATAATACAGCTTTATCAGCGCCCATGGCTAAAGCTTTGCGCATATCGTTTTCGGCGCGATCGGTTCCAAGAGTAAGAATCGTCACTTCTCCGCCGAATTTTTCTTTCAGACGTAACGCTTCTTCAATGGCAAATTCATCATGAGGGTTAATGACAAAATTTACCGCATTCAAATCAATTGTTTTTCCGTCAGATCCAACCTTAACGCGGGTTTCGCTGTCCGGTACTTGTTTCATGCATACGATGATATTCATAAGCCTCCAAGAAATTTGAATAAATTCTGGCTTGCTTTATTTTGACGGTGGGGAAGGTAGTTAAAAAAAGTGTGGGGGTCAATAAATTTTCGACTAAAAATCAGCCTAAATAATGACGTAAAACGCTGCTGCGAGACGTGTGCCGCAATCGCCGAATAGCTTTTTCCTTGATCTGACGGACCCGTTCGCGTGTAAGATTAAAACGTTCGCCAATTTCTTCCAGCGTAAGCGGATGATCCGTTTCCAGTCCAAAATAAAGGCGCACCACTTCAGCTTCCCGCGCTGTCAGGGTTTGCAAAGCACGATTGATTTCAATTCGTAACGATTCGGTAAGCAATTCCTGATCGGGCGGTTCTTGCTGATCGTTTTCAATAATATCAATAAGCGTATTGTTTTCAGAATCATGCAACGGTTCATCGACGGAAATATGCCGTCCCGACATCTGAAGGGTACTGGAAACTTCATAAGCGGAAATATCAAGTTGGTCCGCAATCTCCTCCGAGCTTGGTTCGCGTTCGAATTCTTGTTCTAGATCGCTGAAAATTTTTCCGATTTTGCTGAGCGTACCGATTTTATTGAGTGGAAGCCGTACGACTCGGGATTGTTCGGCCAAAGCCTGTAAAATCGACTGACGAATCCACCATACAGCATAGGATATAAATTTAAAACCGCGCGTCACGTCAAAACGTTTAGCGGCTTTAATGAGCCCAATATTACCTTCGTTGATCAAATCGTTAAGCGATAACCCCTGATTCTGATATTGTTTGGCAACACTGACCACAAAACGCAGATTGGCTTTGGTCAATTTTTCCAAGGCAATTTCATCGCCGCGTTTGACCTCTTTGGCTAATTCAATTTCTTCTTCCGGCGTCAGCAAAGGCACGTCGCCGATTTCCTGCAGATACTTATCGATCAGATCGTTATTACGGTCTACGTAATGGCTCATAAGTATTCTTTGCTTTTACGGTTAGGGCAATCGTGAAAAATTATTCTAAAACATTCACCGGTCGATGCGATCAACTATTCCAATGATCGTAGCGTCCGTAGGCGCTTTAATATCCAAAGGAATGGGCGCTTCGCCGGAAGTTACGTAATAAACCAATTCATGAGGTTGTCCAGCACCGATAGAATCCGTTGCTACGATCGGCGCGCCAATATTATCGAGGTTCGAGTTGACCGGTTGAATAATTTTCAATCGATAACCTTCTAAACTGGGATGTTTACGGGTCGCCCAGACAGAACCTATGACTCGCGCCATGTTCATGCGTCTTTATCCAATTTATCAACAATGGCCATGATGACGGCGTCAACCGGCCGATTTTCCGTTGCTTCGGTTTGCCGCGCTGAACTGCCTGTACAGTATAACACAATTTCGCCAACACCTGCACCGACCGAATCAGCCGCAACTACAAAACCTTCTTTTTCTTTATAATCCAAATCTACGGTTCGAACGATCAGAAGTTTTACGCCTGTGAGCTTTTGATCTTTACGCGTCGCCCAAACATTGCCAATGACTTTGCCCAGTACCAAATGCGTTCTCCGGTTAGAATAATGTTATCTGTTTTGCGGGTCGTGGTGCATCGTCGTGATCGCTTGCTTTTTCAGCTGCCCGGATCAACGATGCCGGATCGTGGCCGTCTTCACCAAATGTTGCAATGCCGACTTTGATCGGCACGATCATGTCATATCCATTCCACCGGAGTTTTGCGGCATCGATATTTTTCAAAATACGCTGTGCGCATTCCTGCGCAGCTTTCCGGTTGTTTTCAATGAGAATGACGCCAAACTGATCGTGACTCAATCGCCCGGCGAAATCGATCTGACGAATGGAATTTTTCAAAATTTCAGATACTTTATCAAGTACAAAATATTCACCGTCATGACCATGGGTATCTTTGACGGAATGCGTATCGCATTGAACGAGCAACAAAGCAAACGTCGTCGCATACCGTTTGGCGCGGTGAATCTCATCGTCAATTTTTTCGTCAAATCGCGTTTGATCGTCAGCTTCGGATCGCGATGAAATATGGGCATTGAGCCGCAAACGCGAAAGTGCAGGCGCCGTGGCATTACATAAAGTTTCTACAAATTCACGTTCAAAACGGTTATAGGCGTTCGGTTCATTTTTTTCAAGCGATACGAGCCCGAAACAATTCCCAAAATTTGAGATCGGACAGACAAATAAAGAAAATATATCATCCGGCATCGGATTAGTTATACTGGCGTCACACTGCGGCACGTACACGCTTTCTTTTTTGATAGTCGCCTGGCCTTCTATGTGATCTTTTAATTTACGCAAAGTTCCTTCGCTCAAACTGCTCACACTCCGCGATGTAAACAATAAATACTTATCATCCTGTCCAGTATTGACCCACAATGATAATCGTTCAAAATCGATGTGTTCTTCAATACAGGCTGTCAATTGTTGCAAAATCGCTTCTTCGCTCAATTCAAGGCTCAACGTTTCACTAAAATGATGCAACGCTTTCGAAGTTCGCCTTAAATGATTTTTAATGTACAATGCATCAATGGCTTGAATCGATTCGGCAATTAATTCGGCATATTTTTTCAATAACGCTGTCTTTTTTTCGACGCCGGCTTGCGAGGTTTTGCTATCCACTCCCAGCACACCCAATACGGTACCGCGCCGGATTACAGGCACCAACAGCAATGAACTGAGTTTTTCTTGCGGCTCGTAATAGAATAGCGTCGACGGCCGAATTTCAGAAAATTCAAAAAGATTGATTTCTTTTTTTTCAATCACATTCTGAAAAAATTGAGTACCGCGTGTTCCATCCATTACAAATCGAGTGCGGGTCGAAAATGAGGCGCTATTGCTTCGAAAACTTTGCAGAACCAGCGACTTTTCAGGATAATCATAAATGTACATGAACGAAGAATACCCACCGACCGTTTGATGCAGCAATTCGATAATTGAATCGGCGGTCTGATTAAAAATCATCGACGCCTGTGTATCGTCAATAAGGCGGGTTTTTTGATCGGATTTTTGCGCAAATCCTTCAGTATCGTTGACCGGTGAAATAACCGGATGCTTTTCGATTGATATAGGTTTGTTGTTTTCTTCTTCGTATTTCGCCGAATCGATGACCGGAGCTTTTTGAAAATCAGTCAGCATCAGTGCAAAAAGTGCAATGGCAATGAGAATTTCACTGATCAGTATCATTTTCCAGGAGGGTATGCTAAACGGAATGAGAAGCGCGAGTACGATCATGGCCACGGCTACTGCATACGTGGATATCTTCTTGTGAGTCAAGGAAGATGTTCGGTCGTTGGCCATTCGCAGTTGGTCAAAAGGTGTGGATTACATTGGTCGCGCTGGCAAAAACTTAGGCATATTCGCTCTTAAAGTCAAGATAAGTGGCTGCAGGATTATAATAAAAAAGGCTGCTTTGGGATAAGGCAGCCTTTTTACAATTCAAAAATTTAGAACCTACTCAAACTTCCATTATTTCCTTTTCTTTAATCACCAACATTTCGTCAATTTTTTTAACGTATGAATCCGTCATTTTCTGAATTTTGTCCTGAGCGTGCTTAGAATCGTCTTCCGATACTTCATGATTTTTTTCGGCTTTTTTGATATGCTCGTTCGCATCACGGCGAATATTGCGTACAGCAATCCGTCCGTCTTCGGCATATTTCTTTCCGAGCTTGACCAATTCTTTACGGCGCTCTTCATTAAGCGGCGGGATCGGAATGCGAATCATAGTACCGTCATTCGTCGGATTCAGTCCGAGGTCGGATGTGAGGATCGCTTTTTCGATAGCCGGAACCATACTTTTGTCCCACGGTTGAATGGTCAAAAGGCGCGCTTCCGGAGCGCCGACATTGGCTACTTGATTGAGCGGTGTTGGTGTGCCGTAATAATCAACTTTGACGCCGTCAAGCAACGTCGTTGTGGCGCGGCCGCTACGAAGATGCGATAATTCATGACGCACCGATTCGATGCTTTTCTTCATTTTTTCTTCTGTGTCGTGATATTGCTTATTCAGGTCAAACATATACCATTCCTTTACACGCGTTCAAATTCCTGATTCAAGATACAATTTTGCAATAAAAAAATCAATGAACCCTTGTTCCAACATTTTCTCCCAAAATAAGCTTTTTCAGATTACCGGGAGTTTTGAGATTAAACACAATAATCGGCAATTTATTTTCCATACATAAAGTTACCGCCGTAATATCCATGACATTGAGCCCTTTTTTTACGACATCGAGATAAGAAATACGGTCGAACTTAAATGCATCAGCATTTTTTTCAGGATCGGAATCATAGACGCCATCGACCCGGGTACCTTTGAGGATCACATCCGCTTCCACTTCGATGGCACGCAATGACGCCGCCGTATCGGTTGTAAAATAAGGATTGCCCGTACCGGCGGCAAAAATCACAATACGGCCTTTTTCAAGGTGGCGGATTGCGCGCCGGCGAATAAAGGGCTCGGCAACTTGTTCCATTTTGATAGCGCTTAAAACGCGCGTAAAGAGACCTTGCTTTTCGAGCGCATCTTGCAGCGCGAGTGAATTAATCACAGTAGCTAACATACCCATGTGATCGGCCGATACCCGGTCCATCCCTTGCGCGCTCGCGGCCAAGCCGCGAAAAATATTGCCGCCGCCGATTACGACGGCCACTTCAACTCCCAGCGATTTTACGTCTTTGATTTCTTCGGCAATTTGCGTCAGAATGGTGCGGTCGATGCCGTATCCCTGCTCGCCCATCAGCGCTTCGCCGCTGAGCTTCAGCAGAATACGTTTGAAAACGGGTATGGGCATGATTCCTCGCAGGTTTAAAAGGGCATAAAAAAACCACGAATAAATTTATTCGTGGTTTTGATTAAAATCAATCGCCAAGTCGAAAACGTTCAAATTTCTGAACGGCGACTTTTTTACCGATTTTCTTCCCAAAATCGTTGACTAATTCTTTGATCGTCTTGGAAGAATCTTTTACAAAAATCTGTTCCACAAGGCAAATTTCCTGCAAATATTTTTCAAGACGGCCTTTGATGATATTTTCCAGAACTTTTTCCGGTTTGCCTTCATTTTTGCCTTGTTCGCGCAAAATGGCCATTTCTTTTTCAAGCAGTTCTTGCGGAACTTCCGTACGGTTCACATACATCGGGCTCATCGCTGCCGTTTGCATCGCAATATCGCGAGCAAGAGAGTAGGCATCGGCTTGAACCGACGCATCGTAATGTTCAATTTCCAATTGAACTAACACACCGAGCTTATTACCGGGGTGAATGTAATCGGCAATGACACCGCTGGCTGCATCCACGGTCGTAAATCTTTTGAAGGCAATTTTTTCGCCGATTTTACCGGTCAGTTCTGCAATGGAATCGCCAACGGATTTACCGTTACTAAACGAAGCGGACGCATTTAAAAATGCGTCGACATTCGCCGGTTTAGCTTTGCGAACTTCATCCAGAACTTTATTCGCGAACGCAACAAAATCAGCATTACGAGCCACGAAATCGGTTTCACAATTCATCTCGATCATGACACCCGCATTTTTTGCATCGTTGACGCTAGCCAATACAATACCTTCTTTAGCGACGCGGTCGGCTTTTTCAGCGCTTTTTTTCAAACCTTTTTGACGCAGTATCTCAATTGCTTTTTCCGTGTCGCCGCCGGCTTCCGCAAGCGCTTTTTTACAATCCATCATCCCTGCGCCGGTTTTTTCACGCAATTGCATGACGGCGGAGGCGCTAATTTCTGTCGACATTCATCACTCCTTTACTGTACCATCTCCGGTATGCGGTTACTTCAGATTGACGTCTTTTTCTTTACCGCCTTTGAGTTTGGCAAATTTTTCATCTTCTTCGTATTTCATACGCGTTTCATCTTTCACGCGTTCTTCATCTACTTCTTTCACTTCTTTTTGAACGGCCACTATGTGCTGGCTGGCTTCTGTAATCGCATCGGCAACTGTTTTCGTAATTACCTGGATAGATTTCGATGCATCGTCATTACCGGGAATAACGTAATGAATCGTATCAGGATCGCAATTGGTATCGACAATAGCAAATACCGGAATGCCAAGCACATTTGCTTCCTTGACAGCAATGTGTTCTTTTTTGGTATCAACAACAAAGATCGCTCCGGGCAACTGCCGCATGTCTTCAATACCTTCGAGAACGGATTTCAATTTCATTTTCTGGCGTTCAAGTGTCAACCGTTCTTTTTTGGTAATTTTTTCAAACGTACCGTCGGTTTCTTTCTTTTCGATATTCTTCATGTGCTTGATGCTTTTACGAATCGTCGAAAAGTTGGTCAACATGCCGCCAAGCCACCGTTCCGTTACATAAAACATATTGGCGCGTGAAGCTTCTGTTTTAATAATCTCTTTTGCTTGTTTTTTGGTTCCGACGAAAAGAACTTTTTCGCCATTAGCCACGATCTTAGCAATTGCTTTGCAGGCGTCCTGCAACGACACGACCGTTTTTTTCAAGTCCATAATATGAATGCCGTTTTTTTCCATAAAGATATACGGCTTCATTTTCGGATTCCAACGGCGCGTCAGGTGGCCAAAGTGAACGCCGGCCGCCAGCAACTCTTCAAGTTTTTTCTTGCTGTCGAACGACGTTACAGGCATTTCTTCGATCATACGAACTCCTTTAAAGGGTTTGGGTTATACGACCACTTTTGTCGTTTTTGCGTCAGAATTCCAGCAATGGCCGGAACACCCCTGCGCAAATCCAAAAGTGTGATTGGTTGATTATTAACGTTTGCTAAATTGATAACGTTTTCTGGCTTTGGCCAAACCGTATTTCCGGCGTTCTTTCATACGCGGATCGCGGGTCATCATGCCAAGCGGTTTCAACGATTTTTTCAATTCTTCATCGATTTTGACGAGAGCGCGAGCAATACCCAGACGTACAGCACCGGCTTGGCCGCTTTTGCCGCCGCCGCGAACATTGGCGATCACGTCATATTTAGCTCCTGCTTCTGTAGCCTTCATAGGCTCTTCCACATGAAGCTGTTCCGTACCGCGTTTGAAATGTTCGGCAAGTTGTTTGTTATTTACGGTGATCTTGCCAGTGCCGGGCACCAATGTCACGCGCGCACTGGAAGTTTTTCTACGGCCTACAGCGGTAATGGCTGTACTCATAAATACTCCTGTTTCTATAATATTTTTTATAAGCTCAATGGTTCGGGATTCTGGCTGGCATGAGGATGTTTGTCATCCGCATAAATCTTGAGTTTTTTGATCATCACGCTTCCAAGACGATTTTTGGGCAACATGCCATGAATTGCGTAATACAGAATGCGCTCCGGTTTTGTACGGATCAATTCTTCAAATTTCTCAACGCGTTGTCCGCCAGGATACATCGTATTGTGAACGTACTCTTTCAGTTTTGTTTTTTTGCCGGTCAAGCGAATATTTTTGGCGTTAAGAATGATGACATGATCGCCGCAATCGACGTGAGGCGCATAATACGCTTTGTTCTTACCTTTCAAGATCGCCGCAATGTGACTGGCAAAACGTCCTAACGTCTTGTCCGACGCGTCGACAATATACCATTTTCTTTGAATGGTATCCGCTTTCGGCATTTTGGTTTTAAATGAAGTTTTCACAACAGTAACTCCTTCAGTATAGAGGCGCTTATTATATCTAAATTTTTATTTTTTAATCTCTGTTTTTTACGGCCATTTGTGACACGTAAATCGCTTAAAATCAATTGGGCTTTGCCTGTTCAAACCGTAAGGTTAGAGTATTGATATTAAGGGCAGGCAATATAATAAAGCGACTTTCACAATGCAAGGTTTTTTTACATTTAGGGAAATTAATTTTCCTTTCTAGCCTTGATTCTATCCTGCGAACTATTCATATTTCGCCATGAAAAAGAAACACGATACACAAACAGCAATTCACGGGCTAAACGGCCGTATTAAACCGGTCAAAAAAGAATTGCCTCTTTTTCAAACAGCCGTTTCTGCAGGATTTCCATCACCCGCCGACGACTACATCGATAAAAATCTCGATATTAATGAGTTATTGGTTAAACATCCCGCCGCAACGTTTTTCGTCCGGGTTAGCGGCGATTCTATGACCAAAGCGGGTATTCAATCCGGCGATCTTCTGATTGTTGATCGTTCACTGGAGCCAACCGATAAAAAAATCGTCATCGCCGTGATCAATGGTGAATTGACCGTGAAACGAATTCGTAAAACGAAGAATAAATTATTTCTCGTTCCTGAAAATGAAAATTATCCTCCTATCGAAGTTTCTGAATTCGCCGACTTTGAAATCTGGGGCGTCGTGACGGCTGTGATTCATTGGGTGTAATAATTTACAACAGATTTGATTTTACGTATTTTCTATAACAATATTTTCTGTAAGTCATGATTGCAATCGTTGACTGCAATAATTTCTATGCGTCGTGCGAGCGTGTATTTAATCCCGCCATGCGACGACGACCGATCGTCGTTTTATCGAACAATGACGGTTGTATCATCGCCCGTTCTGAAGAGGCCAAACAACTAGGCGTCCCCATGGCCGAACCGCTTTATAAGGCCATGTCCTTGATCCGTAAGCACAACATACAGGTTTTTTCATCCAACTACGCCCTTTACGGAGACATGTCGCAACGAGTCATGAGGGTTTTGTCCCAGTTCACACCATCGATAGAATTGTATTCTATTGATGAGGCCTTTCTCGATTTTTCAGGATTTGATCACAAAAATTTAACCGACTATGGACAAACCATACGCCGCTGTGTCAGACAATGTACCGGCATTCCGGCATCGATCGGCATTGCTCCATCGAAAACGCTATCCAAAATCGCTAACCGCATTGCCAAAAAAAATCCTGATATGAATGGCGTTTTCGAATTGGTAACCGATTCCGAGCAGGAAGTGTGGATGAAAAAAACGCCCGTTGAAAGCGTATGGGGCGTCGGAAGGAACATCGCACAAACGTTATTGACATATAATATTAGTACGGCATGGGATTTACGTAATGCTTCAGAATCGTGGATCAGAAGACAATTCGGCGTTGTCGGTGCGAGGATGGTTCGGGAATTACGCGGAATTCCTTGCCTGCCATTAGACGCATGTCCGCCGCCCAAACAAGGTATTGCGTCAACCCGTTCATTTGGAAAAATTGTAACTGAAATTGACGATCTGAAAGAAGCCGTTGCAACATACGTTACGCGGGCGGCAGAAAAATTGCGTAAACAAAATTCCGTTGCGCAAATGCTAACCGTATTTCTACACACCAATCCTTTTTCCGAGACGGCTAAACAATATTACAAGTCCGCATCATGGACTTTTCAAGTGCCAACCGATGATACGGGCGAAATGATTCAGCACGCTCTTCAAGTTTTGGATAAGATTTTCAGGAAGGGTTACCGCTACAAAAAAGCCGGGGTCATCCTGACGGGCATCACGTCCAGGGAAAGCATCCAGGGCAGTTTGCTTGATACCAAAGATCGCGAACGCTCAGAAAAGCTGATGAACGTATTGGATCAAATCAATCATAGCATGGGAACGCATACGGTACATTACGCATCGACGGGCATTAGTCAGCGCTGGCGCATGTTATCCGAAAAACGTTCTCCTAATTACACCACACGGTGGAATGAACTACCGGTAGTACTGGCAAAATAAAAGGCGCAACCATCGTTGCGCCTTTTTTACGATTCGAATTATTATTGTTTCTATAATCCCAGCGATTTTAAAAACGCATCTTCATTGGGTTCACGTCCGATGAATTGTTTGACCAATTCTAACGGATCTTCCGTGCCGCCTTTGGCTAAAATAATATCGCGGTAGCGTTTTCCGGTCTTTTTATCCATGATGCCATTTTTGGCAAAAACTGAAAACATATCCTGTGCATAGACTTCCGCCCACAGGTAACCATAGTATCCTGCAGCATAACCTGTCAAATGGCCGAATCCTGCCTGAAATGCCGTTCCTTCAAGATACGGATAAAGCAGGATTTTCTCCTGCAGACGTTTGACAACTTCCGTTGTCGTTTCATTGCCGTTTGGATCGTATTGATCATGCAGGGTCATGTCGAGTACACCGTAAAAAACCTGATAAGATGTAGCAACACCGGATCCGACATTTTTGGCAGCCACCATCCGATCAAACAGATCTTTTGGCAATACTTCATTGGTTTTATAATGACGGGCAAACATTTTCAGGGCGTCGTAATTCCATGTCCAATTTTCAAAAATCTGTGAAGGCGCTTCAACAAAATCGCGCGGGACGGCCGTTCCGGCATACGAATACAAATCCGACTGCGTCAACATGTTATGCAGAACGTGGCCGAATTCATGGAAAAACGTCGTGACCGATGCACTGCCCAACGAATGATACATCAGTGCCGGTTGATCGGCTGTCGGTTTTGGAAAATTGCACACCAATGTTGCGGAAGGAATCTGGTAGCCGTTAACGGTCGTTTTCCCTTTGACCATTGCAAAACATGCGGCGTGAGTAAATTTATTGTCGCGGGGAAATAAATCGAAATAAAATCTTCCAATGACTTTTCCGTTTTGTTTAACCTCGAATGCCCGAACATCCTGATGCCATACGGAAGGATTTTTGATTTCATCGAACGTTACATCAAACAAGGTTTGCGCAATCTGAAAAAGCCCGCTCATCACGTTATTGATCTCAAAATATTCTTTTACTTTGTCCTGATCGACTTGGTACTTTTCTTTGAGCAGAATATTATTGTAATAAGAAGATTCCCACGGTTGAACGACGTTGATTGACTGATCGTTGAGTTGCTTGCGTTTGACATCGAGCAACTCATCGTAATCTATTTTGGCTTTGACTTTGATTTTATCGATCATACGATTTTCAAAATCCCATACATTCTTAGGGTTTTTCGCCATGCGTGTTTCGGTCTGATACTGTGCAAACGTTTTGTAGCCAAGCAGTGAAGCTAATTTTTGACGATAAATCAACATCTCCTTGAGAACATCTAAATTTTTATCCGTCGCGCGATTCATATATTTCGTATATAATGCTTTGCGCGCTGACTCGGATTCAGACGATTTCATAAAACCGGAATAGGAAGGATAAGAAAGATCAATCTTATACGTGCCGTCTTCCTGTTTACGTTGCTTTTTGTAATCCTCCGGAAGGCCTTCCATTTCTTTTTCAGTTACAATCAGAAAATCCTTGTAATCGGCAATATTCTTGCTGAACGCAATCGAAAGATCGGATAATTTATTTTGAATAGTTTTGAGTTCATCACGCTTTTCTTTGGAAAGTGCAAAACCGTTCCGCTCGAAATCACGCAAGGTTTCATCTAAGAATCGTTTTTTGTACCCGGTAAGTTTTTTGGCTTCGGCAGTTTCCGAATACTCCTTGACGGCTTTATACAATTGCTCATCGAGGCCCATATCGGTACTGAATTTATCCAGATCACCAAACGAGGCACGGGCCTGGTCACGGATATCGGCATTCGGTTGAACGTTATTCATCAAATAGACCAGATAAGTTACTTTGCCGAAATCATTTTGAATGTTGTCAAAAGCCAACAAAGTATTATCGAATGTGCGATTTTCTTTTTTAATCGCGTAAATAACTTCCAGCGATTTCTTCGATTGTTCGATTATCGTCGTCGCGGCATTAGCAATGTGATCTTTATTAAGCTTGCTCAATTCCATCATCTGATTGAATTCGGCAAATAAAGGATTGCTGACATTACCGTCTTCGCCGGCTGTTGCAGAATGGTGCAAAATCCATACGCCAAAAACAGACAGAAAAAAGGTTTTCCAATGTTTTTTCATAAGTCATCTCCTCATATTTAGGTAAAAGAAATTTAATAAAATCAGATTTGAATGGCATTGCGAGAGACGTAAAAACCGGGCATTTGTTTCAAAAAAATTAACATTCCAAGGTGTTTAAAAATATTGAGATAATATTCATTTTATCATGCATTAACAATGTTTCATTAGATTACCGCCAATTAAATTTAATGAAAACTTTATGATTCGCGATTTTGGTCAAATATTACACCGCTGGGATACCATAGCTTTTCAAACAATTTTCGGATTGAATGGAAAAGCTTTATTCGACCGATCGATTTATTGGATTTCGAAAAGCGGTGACGGTTATATTTACGGATTGATCGGCATACTGTTATTGCTGTTGGAACCAACGCACGGACGAAATTTCTTTATGGCCGCATTGATGGCATATGCATTGGAGATTCCATTGTACACGATCATTAAACGCACGATCAAACGAGCACGACCTTTTAATACAATCCCTGGAATGAAATTTCTCATCGCCCCGCCTGATGAATTTAGTTTTCCTTCCGGCCATACCGCGGCTGCTTTTTTAATGGCCATATTATTGAGCCATTTTTATCCCGCTGTTCAAGTTCCTGCATTGATTTGGGCGCTGTTGATTGGTTTTTCGCGCATTTACCTCGGCGTTCATTATCCTACAGACGTAGCCGTTGGCGCCGTTTTAGGTTATGTTGTCGCGAAAACATCACTTTGGCTGGCTATTTAATCTGCCTGTTTTATCCCTATAGAGTAATGCCGTCGGGAATAGTTTACGATAGTGAGCCGTTATACGATTCACAACGAAAGGAATTCCCATGGCTCAAACGTTTCATTTATCGGCGCCTTCACATCTATCTGAAATTTCTCAGCACAATGATAATGATGCTGCTTTACTTGATGCTTATTCCAATGCAGTCATAGCGGTCAATCGTACGATGCAGACATCGATTGTCCATATCGATATCCAGCATAAAAATCAACGAGGCTCCGGATCGGGTTTTATTTTTACGCCCGACGGTTTTATTCTGACGAATAGCCACGTTGTCGGACACGCATCATCAATTCGAGTAACCTTGACTGACGGTCGTCAGTACGACGCGGATCTCATTGGCCACGATCCCGATAATGACATCGCCGTGATACGGATTGGTGCGCATGATCTTTTGCCGGCAGAACTCGGCGATTCGTCGTGCGTACAGGTTGGCCAGCTTGCGATAGCGATCGGGAGTCCGTACGGATTTCAGTCGTCGGTCACGGCCGGCGTTGTCAGTGCGCTGGGCCGTTCATTGCGTTCTCAGTCCGGACGCCTGATCGACGACGTGATTCAAACCGACGCCGCACTCAATCCCGGTAATTCAGGCGGCCCTTTGGTCAATTCGCGCGGTGAAGTCATAGGCGTTAATACAGCTGTCATCTTGCCGGCACAGGGAATTTGTTTCGCCATCGCCATCAATACGGCCAAAATCATTGCCATGCAATTGATTCGCGACGGGCGTATTTCAAGAGGCTATATTGGCATCGGCGGTCAAAATATTACGATACCCCGGTTTCTTGTCCGAACGTTAAAATTGGAAACGGAAAAAGGATTGCGTGTCGTATCAACCGAACCGGGAAGTCCGGCTCAGCATGCAGGAATATTGGACGGCGATGTCATTACGCATTACGATCATCACCGTATCAACGGAATGGACGATCTGCATAAAATTCTGACCGAAAAATATATAGGCCTTTCATCGGTCATCACAGTGTTGAGACAATCAGAATTAAAAGATTTGAAAATTACCCCGTGTCGAAGTCATAGAAGCTTTCAGAGTACTTGATCGCGTTCGACAATTTCCGCAGCTAATTGAAGGTAGGCTTTGGTACCGACCGATTTAGAATCATAGAGAACAACGGGTTTACCATTGAAAACGGCTTCGCCGAGCTTAACGTTTTTGGGGATTTTTATGTCAAACACCATTTCTTTGAAAACCATTCGCGCTTCATTTTCAGTTTTGATACACACATTGGTTCCGTATTCGTACAGCGTGATCAAAATGCCTTCGATTTTGAGCCCGTAGTTCATGCCATCCTGAATTTTACGAATGACTTTCATGAGACGATTGAGCGCTTTCAAAGATAAATAACCGCATTGGAGCGGAATGATAATGGAATCCGACGCCGCCAAAGCGCCGACCGTGAGATTGCCGACGAACGGTGGACAATCGATAATGATATAATGATATTTCTTGTTCAGATAATTACGGATCAAACGTAAGCGAGCGAGCTTGGATGCCATCAAGAATAATTCTTCTTCCTGCTCACTGGCCCATACGTTGCAGGGAATAATGTGTAAGTCGTCCATCGACGTCGAATGAATACAATCTTCGATAAAATCCACATCAAGTCCGTCCTGACGTTTATAAATTTCATACACGCCCTGCCGGATTTCTTCCTTATTTAGTCCGAGACCAATACTTGCCGCCCCGCTCGGATCGATGTCGATCACCAGCGTTTTGTAGCCCGCGTATGCAAAACTGGCACCGAGGTTAATAGCGGTCGTTGTTTTTCCAACCCCGCCTTTGGGATTAGCAATGGATATTACTTTCGCCATACATGATTGAGTTTCGTTAAGCCGTTTCCATCTCCGTCGATTTCAACGACGCTAAATATTGTCTCAGCGCCCTTTCCCGTTCGAACGCCATTTCTGTTAATCCTCTCAGATCCAGTACCAGCGCTATATCGCCGTTACCGAGAATCGTCGCTCCTGACACTCCGGCCGCCATGACCCACTCTTCTTCCATGGGCTTAATGACGATATCTTTTTCGCCTAATGAAGCGTCGATCATGATCGCCACTTCTTTTGTTCCGATGTTGACAATGACCGCTTGCGTCTCGCCGGTCTGAACCGATTCCAGGTTGAAAATATCCGTCAATCGTAATAGCGTAATCAGTTTTTCGTGATAACGCAACACTTCATGATTTTCAATTTTTAAAATACTTTCCGCGGCAATTGAGAGGGTTTCGATCACAGGCCGAGCCGGCATACAATATACATAATTTAAAACACGGACTAACATGGCGCGGAAGAAAACCGGACGCCGTGGAATTTTGATGATCAGTTTGGTGGTATGATCGCCCGATGTTTCCAGATCCATCGAACACTGAAGTTTCTCGAGATTCCGGCGGACAAAGCTGACTCCGCTCGCGCGTGCTTCGGGCGATTCGACATTGACGCCGAATATGGCCGACAGAATCAAATTCAATTTTTCCGTACGGGACAAACCCAGAAGCTCACTGTTCGAACGAATGGTGCGTTCTTCTTTAAAAATTACATCCGGATCAAGTTCATGGGCCGAATCTTCCACCGCAAAGCAAATCTGATCGTTTTCTTCAAAGGCATGAATTCGTAAGTTCATAGTATCGTTTTTTTCAACGCCGGAATCGATTTTCTTTTTGAAAATGTGCAACAGCGGATCTTCGACATCCTGAAGCAGATTCAGATCAATTGTCGTATCAGTGCCGGTTGCGGTAAAAAATAATTTCCGTTCGTTTCGGTCGGCGGCATCTTTGGCCATTTTCTGAATGCGGTTAAAGAAATAATGAACGGGCACTTCGCGGATATACGTCACCGTGTCTTCCATTTCCATAGTGATTTTATTCAGCATATCCAACGACGCTTCCATCCGGGCGCTGAAATCTTTCATCAATGATAAGACATCGTCTGTTTTTCCATCGCGCCACCGATCGTATAATTTTTCGAAATTTTCCTGCAATTGAATAAAACCCGACTGGCTCAACGCCAGCGCCACCACGGAATCCATCATCGCATTGACTTTGCCTGTTTCAGCCGGCAGCCGGTGTTGAAGGACATACTGCGAATCCAGGTTATTGAGTAATTCGTCCAGAATGAATTTTTGGCTGATAACTTTTCCATCTTGGATAAAGTCCGATATTTTCAGATCGGTTTTTTCTGCCATCCATTGAACGGTTTCGCGAAGATATTCCGACAGCCGCTCAATTTCTTTTTTAGTCAGGTGGCGCGCTGTTTTATAAAGCGCCCGTTCGATAATGGCTTGCTGTTTTTCGGCCAGCCGCTTGATGTCTTCGTAACGCAGGCGGGACGATGCCGAATACAATTGACCCAGCAGATGCCTGTATTTGTGATAATTCTGAAAAGTCTTTTCCTCCGCTTCGATGGCTGATAAAATCACATGCAGATTGACCACCGTGTACAGTACTTCCTTCCGGCTTTTTTCACGCTGATCCTCATCGCGCGGTCCTTTCCTGCTTTGACGTAAATTTTGTCCGGTCGCCACCATCTTGCGACGCGCTTCATCCACCAGCGCATTTAATGCCAGTAAGTCGTCCTGAATTTTTTCGATTTGTTCAGTCCGCAATTCGGAATGGTTATCCAATGTATATTTGACCATCTCTTTATGGCCGTACATTAATTCTTCCAGCCAGGACAACGCCATAGCCCTCGCTTTGGTCAAAAGATTTTCCACCGAATCCACATACATCGTACGTGTCATCTCGCTGCCGAGATCATGGACGAGAGGATTCATGACATCGAGATGAATCTCAAGGGCCTGCATCAATTCAGTATCGATATTGAATTGAAATTTTTTTCCGACGGTGCGTTGTGGCTGCGCCGTCCGACCGGTCGTAGCCGGATGCTCACTTTCCAAAAGCGAAGCAGTACGCGGATCAAGCGAAATCATTTGCGAAACCGCGCTCTCAAGCGCTTGCATGCTTTCTCCGCCAAGAACAACTTTCTTTTTGAGGTCGCCAATAAAGCGCCACACGTGATCAAATCCCCGATACTCGGCCATCATGATCAGGTCGTCCAGCAATTCATAAATTTCTCTCTGGTCGGACAACTTGTGTTTGCGTTCCATTTCCGGAATCAATTTGGCCAATTTATTCAGAAGTGCTTCAACGTTTTCTTTAAAATGCAAAAACTCTTCGGCGTGATCGTTGATAGCCTGATAAAGAATTGCCGGCTGAACAGGAAGCGGCGCCGGTGATTCGGCAATCTCCCCGTTTTCTTCATCCGCTTCGAAAGTTTTTATTTTTTCTACGGCTTCCTCCGTATCCGGTTCTTCCATATCCTGTGACAAAGCCGTTACGCTTCTTTCCAGGGCATGCACGCACTCCAGCAACGTTTGACGGGCGGCAAAATCAAATTGGTCCGGTTCTTTCACGAAATGATTCACCGCATGTTCCATCGCGTCGGCTAATGCCTGTGTTTTAGGCAAACCGGCTTGGGCGGCGGCAATTTTAATGCTATACATTCCGTCAGCCATTTGCACCAAATGAGTGTCATCGATTATTTCATCTTCAAAACGATTAAGATCGTTCTTGATCGTCAGAAGATTCTTCCGGGCTTGTGAAAGAAACAATTCCACCTGCTCACGATCATACATCGCCATGACGTGATCCTTCCTAATACATGAATGACCGGTTAATACCGCGATTTACCTACTTTAAAATTTTCCAGTAATTTGGATAATTGTTTGGTCGAAAGAGACAATTGCGTAATGCTGTCTTTATTGGCTGCTGCTGAAACCAATGTATCTTTCGATATTTTGATAGCCATACGCACCGAATCGGCGGTTCTTTCCATCTTCGCATTTTCGCCGAATGCCTGTTGTGAAATCTGCACAAGTTGATTTTTTAAATTCGAAATGTGTTGTTCGTGCGTTTCAGTCCATTCTTCGACCGAAGCGAGCAGATTGGTCATTGCCGAAGAAGTTTCTGAAAGCCGATCCAATTGACCGGTATAATTCTTCGAGCTTTCCGTTAGTTTGACCATATGTTCGTGCGCAGTGCGGCTTTGAGCTTTCGATGTTTTGAAACACTCCGCCAAACGCTGACCGAACGTACGCACCTGATCCGCACGATGCCGGTCGTCATTAATCAGGTTATTAACCTCGGCGGCCAAAGAATCGACGCGTTTTGAAACGGTTTGCAACTGATCCGCAACATTTAAGAAACCTTTTCCATATTCCCCGGCTTTGGCTCCTTCCAGTGAAGCATTCAACGCCAGTACGTGTACGAGGTCGGAAATATCTTTCATCGTACGAATCGTCTCTTCCATCTGCTGGGCATTTGCTTCAACTTTTTGCGTCAGCCCGATCATATCCGTAATGACTTTCTCGCTGTCCACTACGGAACGGTCCCATGCTTCGGTTTCGCGCATCGTATCCTGCGCTACGACGCTGACGGACGTAAGGGAGGAGCGTGTTTCACGGATAGTTTTATAAGTTTCCTGAAGCGTCGCATCCATGTTTTGAATGGTCTGATGAATCTTTTCCTGGCTTCCGTTAATTTCGCCCAGTTTTTCAACTTCGCGTAACGACGTTACGACTCCTTGTGTATCGTTGGCCAGATGATCTAACATACCTTCGACTTGTTTTAACTCGTCTAACTGATCCTGCGTTTGCGAAACGAAACTTTCCACATTACCGGTCATCGCTCCGGAATGTTTCAGTGTGGATTCCGATGACACGAAAACTTGCTTCAGGTTATTTTCTAAATTTGACAGAAATTCGTTGAACTGTGTTGCGAGTTTTCCGATCTCGTTTTTTTGCTGCACGCGCAAACGCTGGCTCATGTCCAAGCCGATCTTATCCATGAAACGCGAAAACTCGTTGATCGGTCCTGACAGATCACGCCCGATAAAAATGGCGAGAATGATACCGAGTACAATCGATACGATCGTACCGATAATCATCGTACGGCTAACTGTAGCCGTGGTATCCATGGCTTTCTTGACAGCACTGCGGTTAATCTCGTGTGCGATAATGGCGATTTGCTGCAGATTTTTCGACGTCGCTTCTTCATGCATGCGAACTTGCGCCATCAGTTCTTCTTTCTCAGCGGTCAATTTCTGGATCTGGCTGAGAAAACGTGTCTCAAGTAACACACGGTGTTTGAACATGATCTGGCTGGAAAATCCTTCGTACCGTTCAAGATTTTTTTGAGCTTCAGCCAGTTGCTCGTTGAGTTTATCATTTTTGACGTGTTTTTTAGTCTGATCGATTTTAACCAAAATTTCCGTAAGTTTTTTGATCAACTCATCCCGGCGTTCGCCGATTTGTACAACAACGTCTTTATTATTTTCGCGATTATATTTTTCGAGCTCCGATGATGCTTTGAGTAATAAAGCGGCCGTTTCGCCGGCCTCACTTACGAGTTGATTAGAAACTTCATTCAGGAAACGAATATCCTCATTCACATCGGCAACAAATTCATTGGAAATAACGGTACTAAGCAGTAATAAGAGGAGGATGGACGTAAAGCCGAGCAGAATTTTAAGCTGTATGTTTAAATGGCTAAGCATGTCACGGTCTCCTAAACTTAGACGCGATGATGTTCTTCGAGCAGGGCGAGAATCGCTTCAAAATTAATTACCCAAAACGTTCCTTGCGGGTGATCGACGCGCGCTTCGATCCACTTCCGTTCCAATTTTAGCGCTTCAGACGCCGCCGGTTTGACCGCATCGGAAGACACTGCCACAAATCCGTCGATCTCTCCTACTACAAAACCCAATATACGATTTTGAATTTTAGTAATCAGAATCCGACGTTTGGAATTTTCCGATGGCGTTAAACCCAATTGCTTACGCAAATCAACGGTTGGAATCACTTTGCCGCGGATTTGAATGACGCCTTCGACGACCGGTGATGTATTCGGAACCTTGGTAATACCGGTATCGCGGCAGATTTCGCTCACGGCAAAAACGTCGGCGCCGAAAACTTCACCGTCAATATTAAATTTAACGAATTGCTTCATACAAATTCTGAATTTCAGGTTTGATAAGCTTTATTGCGAGGACTACGATTTAGGGTCGAAAAAATGTCCTCTCCAAGCTGCAAGGGATGGGACGAACTTAACGGTTGTAAAAATAGACAAAATAATTTCTTATTTCAATAGGTTATTGCATTTCTATCCCCGAATCCTCATATTTTTAAAAATCGTTTATTGACATTATTGGAGAGTGTTATGAATAAAGAGCAGAAGTTGTACTGTATCTTGATGGGTATTTTTTTAACAGCGCTTATCCTCGCAGAAATTACGGGCAGCAAACTTATTCAATGGCCGATTACGGAATCATTGATTTTTACTATGACGATGGGCGTCGTTCCTTTTCCTGTTACATTCATTGTTACCGATTTAATTAATGAATATTATGGAAAACCCGGCATTCGTTTTGTTACGATCATCGGTATGGTGATGATCGCTATCGCTTACGTGGCTCTTTTGATCGATATGTCGATTCCGGCGGCGCCGATTTCACCCGTAACCGACGAGATGTTCAACGGTGTCTTCGGTCAATCGAATCGCATTATCCTCGGCTCGATCACGGCTTATCTCATCGGACAATTAATTGACATCCAGATATTTCATTGGATTCGCAAACGCACGCATGAAAAACTTTTGTGGCTACGCGCAACCGGATCGACGTTTGTATCTCAGTTTATCGATTCATTTGTAGTTCTGTTTATTGCTTTTTCAGGAAAAATCGCATTTGATCAGATTGTAAATATCGGAATTACTAATTATATTTATAAGTTCGTGCTCGCGATCCTGCTTACGCCGTTGATCTATCTCGCGCACTTTCTGATCGACCGCTATTTGGGACGTGAAGCGAAAGAAATGATCCACCACGCCGAGGAGACGCCCTAATGCCGGAAATAATCTGCCGAGTAATCGATTGTCATGTATTTCGTCTCGAGGACGACGAACCGTTGTACTTACTTTTGAAGCGAGCCGGTCAAGTAATATACGCTGATTCGTGGCGCATGATCGGTGGAAAAATTGAAAACGGCGAAAAAGCGTATCAAACAGCTTTACGCGAACTCAAAGAAGAAACAGGATTAAAGCCCGTTCATTTTTGGACGGTGCCGTTCATCAATAGTTTTTATGAAGCTTCACACGACCGGATCAATATGATCCCGGTTTTTGCCGCCGAAGTAACATCTCAAGATATCAAACTGTCGCACGAACATTCGGATTATCAATGGATGACCTATGAAGAAGCGCTGGAAGCTTTGCCGTGGCCGGCACAAAAAGAGGGTTTGAAGATTGTACACGAATTTATTGTTTCCAAAAAAGAAGTCAGTAAATTTGTTAAAATTGAATTGTAGTATTTCATCCTGAGCGCGGAGAATCGAGATTCTATTTTTAATTTCCCACTCGTTTATCGGTAGCCATTCTCGGATCAAGCGCATCACGCAATCCGTCCCCAAGTACGTTAAAACAAATCACGGTCGATACAATAGCCAATCCCGGAAATGTCGCAATCCACCACGCTTGAATCAACGTATCACGCCCTTCATTGATAATATTTCCCCAGCTTGCGGCCGGCGGTTGTACGCCAAGTCCCAGAAAACTCAAACCCGCTTCGACTAAAATCAGTCCCCCGAGCCGCAGCGTTGCCGCAACGATCACGGGCGCCATCGCATTCGGCACCAAATGCCGGAAAATAATTCGCGTATGACTAAATCCCATCGCCTTTGCCGCGAGCACGAACTCATTTTCTTTCAATGAAAGAATTTGCCCGCGAATCAAACGCGACACGCCCATCCAACCTGTCAATCCCAAAACCAGAATAATCAGAAAAACCGAGTTGCCAAACAGCGCCATTACCAATAACACCAAAAATAAATTGGGAAACGATAGCATCAAATCGACGAAACGCATGAGTGCAGTATCGGTAAATTTTCCGAAATATCCCGCAACGGCGCCGATGGCAACGCCCAGCGTCACGGCTATGACAACCGCCAGCAATCCGATGATCAAAGAAATTCTAGAACCGTAAATTATCCGGCTTAACAAATCCCTTCCGTATCGATCCGATCCGAGTACATACAAACGTTTTCCTGCAAACTCCGATTCATCATACGAAATTAATTCAGAGATATTGATTTGCTTGTTCTGAATGCCTTGTTTGTAAAACACCGCTTGCTGGTTAATATGGTATTGATCGACATAAATTGCCCGTTCGTTTCGGTTCAACAATCGATAGTTTGCCCGGATCAATCGATTGACAGCCTGCACTACTACCCCATCGCCCTGCCGAAACGGTAAGTCAATTTTGTCTGGTGCTTTCAATTTAAGATAAGGAATCGTTTGTAGTGGACGAGCGTAACGCGTCACGATAATATCTTGCTGGAAATCAGGATCGTACGGCGCAACCATCGGACACAACAGAATCATTGTATACAATCCGATCACGATAACGCCGGCAATTCTGGCAACGTAATTATTCTGCAGTATGTGCAACCGATTCTTATGTTCTGATTTGCGAAAGTGAAAGCCAATACCGCTGATGAGCATTACCACCAATGTTACAGCCGCTAGCCAATGTTCAATCACGCCGCCGTTAAAAATTTTTTGTAATTCCGACAGATTCCCAAAAACAAGAAAGAAAGACAAAAGCAACGATATCCACGATTCGATAAATTGATCGATTCTAATCAGGATAATCGTACAGGCGATTATGGTTATGATTGATGCTGTGGAATAAAAACGAAATGATCGTAAAGAATAGTTCACGGCTTTTGGTTGAATAATTTCATCCATTCATCGATTTCTTTCGATGAAAGATTCGGGTTGGATTTTCCGCCTATTTCTTCATTGACGGTTGAATGGCTTTTAGCCTGCTCGAGTCGCGATTGAAAATTTTCTGCACTCACTACACCGCATCCGCTGTTTTTGGCGTACCACATCACTTCCTTGTCCGAACTTACTACAGTCACCATGTTGCGATGTTTAAGCGTATCAACCAGGCCCTTGATAAAATCATCGGCGTTATTCGGACGATCCGAATAATATACTTTAATTCCATACGTTTTTTGCTGCGATAATTTTTGGCCGTCGAATACAACCGATATCTCCACCGATGTACGTACACGAAAGTTAGATAATTGCAACAACAGACCTTGACGCGCACTTTCTAAACTTGTGACCAACAATGACCGATAGCGCTCTATTCTATGGATCATGTTGTAGCCGTCAATGATATATTGTTGTTTTGTACTCATTATTTATCAATAGGTAATTAGCTGATTCAACTATACTTAACAGTGTATCTTCTGACATAACAGTGTCAGAATGGCAGTTTTTACGGTTAATTTAAATTTTTATTGCATTCGCATATTATTTTTATTATATTTACGCGATTTTAGAAAATTCTTCAAATAATTCAAATATAGAGGCTCTATGAAATTATCGGATTTTAAATTTAAATTACCCGAAAAATACATTGCGCAATATCCAGTCGATCCTCGGGATAATGCAAAATTAATGGTAGTTAACCGCCGCGACGGGAGCCTTCTAGATAAAAAATTTAAAGACATTACGGAATACATTACTAAGAACGATTGTTTAGTTGTCAATGAAACGCGCGTTTTTCCGGCTCGTCTGATGGCGCGTAAAGAAAAAACCAACGCCAAAGTTGAAGTTTTTTTATTGCGCGAACTTGAAAATAATTTATGGGAAGTTCTGGTGAAACCGGCCCGCAAAGTTCGCATCGGCAACCGGCTTGTCGTCGACGGCGTTTTTTGCGATGTGATCGACAATACAGTTTCCGGTGGACGCGTCGTACGTTTCGTATACAACGGCGACTTCCATAAATTTATCGACAAGATCGGACAATGCCCGCTTCCTCCGTATATCAAACGTCACGCGGAAGAAAGCGACAAGATCGATTATCAAACCGTTTTCGCCCGCGTTCGTGGATCAGTCGCGGCACCCACGGCCGGACTCCATTTCACTAAAGAATTATTGACCAAACTGAAACGTAAAGGCGTCAAAATCGTTCCATTGGTTCTGCATGTCGGGCTCGGCACATTCCGCAAAGTAGCCGTCGAAGACCTCGGCCGTCATAAAATGGATTCCGAATATTTTGAAATTCCTGAAATCACGGCGCGTGCGATCAATCAAACCAAAGACGCCGGAGGAAAAGTCATCGCCGTCGGTTCGACGGTCGTTCGCAGTATTGAAAGCGCCGTTACGGCGCTCAATCGCGTCAAGCCGCACCGCGGTTGGACAGATCGTTTCATCTATCCTCCGTATGAATTTAAAATTGTCGACAAACTCGTCACGAATTTTCATTTACCGGAGTCAACCTTACTGATGCTGGCTTGTGCATTCGCTTCCGACAAAGAAGTTGTCTTCAAAGCATACAAAAAAGCCATCAAAGACAATTACCGCTTTTATAGTTATGGCGACGCAATGTTGATCCAGTAAAAATTATCTTAATTTATTTGCAGGCTGTTCAAAAAAATTTGGACAGCCTTTTTTTATTTTCCGCCGGCTACAAAAACATAGAGCGATCCGAAGATCGCTCTATTCAATTTCAAACCAATTTTCATCAATTAATTAATTCTTGTTTTCAACGGGCGCTTTAGCGACGGTAATGGTTGCGGCTTTGGTATCCACTGCAGTCCCATCGGAAACTTTGAAAGTAACGGTGTATTTACCGGCTTGTCCAACCTTAGGCGTCCATGCAAAATTGCCATCAGCCGAAAGCGTTGCACCGGCAGGGGCGCCGCTCATGGTAAACGTCAGTTTATTGTCTTTATCTTCATCAGAAGCCGACAATTTGAAACTCAGTTCTTTGTTTTCCTCTACGTCTTGATTGGAAACCGCGTCCAACTTAGGCAGACGATTCACATTAGTGACCTTAATGCTGATCGATTTGGAATCTTCCAAACCGTCGGCATCTTTAACTTTAATAGTCAGTTTATAATCGCCGGCCTGATCGTATGTCGGCGTCCATGAGAATTTACCGTCGCTGCCAAACGTCGCACCGTCCGGAACGCCATCAGCAGAGAATGTTAATTTACCGGCATCTTCTTTATCAGGATCAGTGGCGGTCGCGGTAAAGGCGACAGCTTTGCTTTCGGTCGTCGTTTGGTTAGTCACCAAACCCAAAGCCGGTTTGCGATTGACGTTATTAACCTTGACGGTAACGCTCTTGGATTCGTTCAATCCAGCAGCATCATTGACGGTTAATTTAACCGTATACTCACCGGCCTGGTCATACGTCGGCGTCCATGAGAAGGATCGTGTTTGAGCATTGAATACGGCACCTTGCGGCAAACCATCTGCACGCACGACCAAACGACCCTGATCTTCTTTGTCAGGATCGGATACTTCAACGGTAAACGTGACGGCTTTGGATTCATCCGTCGTTTGATTGGACGGCTGCGTCATTACCGGCGGACGATTGATATGGTTAACTTTGATTTCCTGATTTTTGGTTTCCAATAATCCGCCAGCGTCAGTCACTGTAATCTTAACGAGGTACGTCCCTGATTGATCGTATGTCGGCGTCCACGAAATCGTCCGGCTGTTTTCATCAAACGTTGCGCCTTGCGGCAACCCTTCCGCTTTATAAGTCAACTTACCGGCATCTTCTTTGTCAAGATCTTCGGCCGCTCCGATTGTTACAGTGAACGCTTTATTTTCATCGCCGGTTGTCGAAGCGAGTACCGGTAACTTCGGCGCACGATTGACATTATTTACGGTAAGCGTTGCTGTTTTCGAATCGGTCAATTTTTCAAAATCCGTTACTTTGAAAGTAACGGTATATGAACCCGACTGTTCGAATGTCGGCGTCCATGAGAAACGGTGCGTATTGACGTCGAACGTTGCACCGGACGGAAGATTTTCTGCAGCATATGTTAGCTTACCGGCGTCTTCTTTATCAGGATCGGAGGCCGTAATGGCAAAACTCAATAGCTTAGTCTCGTCAACTGTTTGTGCCGGAATGTCGGTCATCACTGGAGGACGGTTGACATGGTTGATCGTAATTTTGAACGAAACAACAGCCGTCAAACCCAGCACGTCTTTGACCGTCACTTTAATGCCATCATAAACGCCGGATTGATCATACGTCGGCAACCACGTGATCGTACGCGTTTGCGGATCAAACTTCGCGCCTTGAGGAAGATTCTCTGCCGAGTAAGTCAACTTGCCAATATCTTCCTTATCTAAATCTTGTCCTTCAGGAATGACCACGGTGAAGTCTTTGTTTTCGTCTCCAGTTTGCGCTTGGACAGCTGCAATCGTCGGCGGACGGTTGATATTTTTCACTGCAATGTTTACTGCAATTTCATCCGTAGCTCCTGCCGGATCGGAAATTTTGAAAGACGCCGTATGATCGCCTGACTGGTCGAATGTCGGTTTCCATGAAAATGTTTTGGTCGCTTCGTCGAACGTCGCGCCTTCAGGTAATGCAACCGATTTGACCGTGAGCTTGCCGTTGTCTTCCACATCCGGGTCATCGCCGGTGACTTTATACGTCAACGGCTTGTCTTCATCCACCTGTTGAGCAACAATGCTGGCCAGGAAAGGCGCACGGTTCACGTGGTTGACCGTGATGGAAGTAAACACCGTATCCGTCAAACCTTCAAAATCTTTGACGATGAAATATAAACCGTCATATTGGCCGGACTGTTCGTAGGTGGGCGTCCATGAAAATGTCTGCGTCGATTTATCAAACGCCGCTCCCGGAGGAAGATTGAATCCGAGATAGTCTAATTTTCCAACATCTTCTTTATCGGGATCGGACGCTTGAATTTGAAAATTCAGAGGTAAGTTTTCATCAACGGTAACCGAATTTTTCAAATCAGCAAATACCGGTGGACGATTAATATTCACGACCGTAATCACCGATTGTTTTGTTTCCGTCGCACCGGCTCCATCGGTGACGACAAAGTTCAGCGTATAACTCCCGGACTGATCGTACAACGGAATCCAATTAAACGTCAGCTTGGCAGGATCGAATTGCGCACCGGTCGGAGGATTCGTCAAAGCAACTTTCAATTTACCGTCATCTTCAACATCGGGATCGGTTGGCGCATTGATCGTAAACGCCAGGGGTTTATTTTCATCTACTGTATAATTGCCCGTTACCGGTAAGGATGGAGGACGATTGGTATTCGTCACCGTAATGGACATCGTATCGCGTGAAAATAATTTGGTCTGTGTATTTTCCGTAACTGTAAATACGATGCCTTCGTATTTACCTGATTGCTCGAAACTCGGCGTCCATGTGAATGTCGTATCTTTCGGATCGAACACAGCGCCTTCCGGAATAAAATTACCCGAGAACGTTATGGGATTGCCATCGGGATCCATACCGCGAACTTTAAATTTGAGCGTTTGATTTTCGGCAATAGTTTTATCACCAACTTTATAGATGATTGGTGGTTTATTGTGAATCAACACCAACACGGAGGACAGATCGGCAACCAACATGAAAATATCTTGTTTGGACACTTTAAATGCCTGACCGGGTGTGTCAAAACGCGCATCGAATAAAGGTTTGGCCGGATTAGTCACGTCGATCGCCCGAATACCGGCGTCATCAATAGCAATGTATGCATAGTTACCGATTTTAACGACATCGTTGGCATGACCCGGCAGATCAACCTTGGCAACTTGCCGTATTTTTTCGGGATTAACTACATCCAGTATCAGCAAACCGCCCGGACCGTCGGCTACGTACGCATAGTTGTCATCAGCATAAACGCCTACGGCAAATTGAGTCAAATATTTTTTGATTTCTTTCGGAGTGGCCGGAACGGAAATATCAAGGATATGGATCCCCGATTTACGATCTGCAACATACAACCGTCCGGACGACGTCACAAAAACTTTTCGGGCGTAATCCCATTCTTTTTCGTAGCGAAGCGATCCAACTTCTTTCGGGGCAAGTGGATCGGTAACATCAATGACAAGCAGCCCTGCCAAGCCTGCTGCAACATAGGCATAGTTGCCGACGATCTCGACATCCCACGCCTCGCCTTTAGTAGCAAGTTCTGCAACTTTTTTCGGTTTGCGCGGATTAGAAACGTCGTAGACCAGAAATCCCGCAAGGTTATCGGCCATATAAATGTAATTGCCTTTTTTGGCCAAGCCGTAATTCTGTCCGGCCGATGGCGTACGGCTAATAACTTTAGGCGCATTGAAATTGGAAATATCAATGATTTGTAATCCACTGAACTTATTAGCAACATATAATAAGTTATTTTCATACACCATATCCAGCGCTCCGTCGTCCGACGTGCCCGCGCGGGCTACATATTCAAACGCACCTCTTGGATTGGCCTGTGACCAAACAATGCTGGTACCGCCGATTAACAGCAATACCAAACCCAGGCAACCATTTCTAACGAGTATCCGCAAGGAGGGGAACAATGGAAGGTTCTTGAAATCCATAATGATCTCTCCGGTAAACGATTATATGAAAATGAGTCTTTTCAGGAAAAGGGGTTATAAACAACGGCACGAATATACATACCGCCGAATATAAATGCAAGATAAACCCAAGTTTTCACGCAGCATTATTTAATTCTTTTGCATGTGAACAACGCGCTGAGGAAAAGGAATTTCTATACCGGCTTTGACAAACTCGTCATGAATTTTGATCCGGATCTGGTCAGACACTTCAAACGCTTCCTTATAATGACTGGCTCGCGCCACTACAATCATATTTAAAGCCGAATCTCCGAATCCAACAAGATAAGCTTTCGGCGCCGGATCGGTCAATATGACTGGGAAAGATGCACATGTTCCTTCCATAATTTTTTTTGCTTTTTCAATATCGGATCCGTAGGCAATTCCGATTTCAATCTTTACTCGCATCGCAGCTTCCGGATATGAAAAATTAATAATATCGCCTTTGATAATTTGTGCATTAGGAATAGTAACAATATTGTTATCGAAATCGAGAATTTTTGTGCTGCGTAGTCCGACTTGAATAACGTCGCCGACCTGTTGCGTTGCCGTCACCCGAATCCGGTCGCCCACACGAAACGGCCGATCCACCATGATAACAAACCCTGCGATCATATTGGCCAACGTTTCCTGCGCCGCAAACGCCACGGCAAACGACCCAACACCAAGCGACACGACCAGTGCCTTAATATCAATATGAAAATGATCCAGGCAAATGATCCCCGCTATGGAATATAAAAGAAGATTGCTGACGCGTTTAACAAGAGGAACAATTTCGTCGTCAACGGGTGAATCGGTACGAACGGCAATCGACGTCACATACCATTCCATCACAACGCGATTGATATTGGAAATCAAAACTGATATCAGAAAAACAACTATAACAAAAAAAATCCCATCGGCATAATGTGTCCACGTTCCCTGATATACGTCGTCAAGCCAATCCGTTGCAATATAAAATCCCCACACCACGATAATTCTTTGCACCGACCGTCGTGACACATCCAGAATTTTATCATCCAGATCGGTTTTGGTGCGCGATGTTATGATTTTGTGAGTAAGATAAAATAATACATGCACCAATTGGGCCAGCACAAATCCACACACAACCACCAACAGCGATGATACGATAACGCGGTAATGTTCGTCCGGAAACCACATTTCGAGCCGTTCCATTTTTCAACCCCCGTTGTGCTTTAAATCTTCCGGCCCGAACGCGTGAGGAAAAAGTTCCTGAGGTTTGAATATTTCATAAACGGATTGAAGATTGGCACAAACAATCTCCGCTTTGGGCGCGAATTCAGAAATGATTTGCCGGCATGAACCGCAAGGATAACACACGGTCGGCGTATTCGCTACGACCACCACGTATTTAAACATCGTTTCACCTTCCGAAAGCGCTTTGAAAAGTGCAACTCGTTCCGCGCAAATCGTCAGGCCATACGTACTGTTTTCAATATTACAGCCTGTAAAAATTTTTCCTGAATCCGTTACGATCAGTGATCCAACTTCGAAGTGCGAGTACGGCGCAATAGCAAATTTACGCGCAGCTATAGCTTGTTTGATCAAATTCTGGATATCCACGCATTGCCTACATTTAAATGATCAGGATCATTACAGGAAAGTCATTTGAGAGGGACATGTCAATGTATTAACACGAAAAAAAAATTGCAAGAGTATTATATAAAAATAATACTCTTGCTCTCTTTTAAATTCCCGGATGCAAAGTTTGTTATTGAATAGACTGATGCTAATCCGTAGATTCATGCAAGCTTCATGCACCCACTAATTTTCATATGAACGCTTTCCTATCCATTCTTGAAAAACAGCGTGTCTATTTCGATTCCGGAGCGACGCGGTCGTACGAATTTCGCCGGGAACGAATAGAACATTTGTTGTCCGTTATCGAAAAGCATGAACACGATATCATGCACGCTTTGAAAAAGGATTTGAACAAGCCGGACTTTGAAGGTTTTCTCAGTGAAATCGGTTTTATCTACGATGAGATTGAGCATTGTTTGAAACATCTCCATCAATGGATGAAGCCGAAACGTGTACACACCCCGTTGATTTATTTTCCATCCAGCAGTTATATTCACGACGAACCGTTGGGACAAGTGTTGATCGTCGGCGCGTGGAATTATCCTTTTCAATTGGTGCTGGCTCCGCTCATCGGCGCTTTGGCGGCAGGTAACTGCATCGTTCTCAAGCCTTCTGAATTATCCCCGGCTACGGATACGATCATTGAAAAGATCATAACGGAGGCTTTTTCACCCGAACATGTTGCGGTTATTCAAGGCGATGGACGTGTGGTCGTTCCGCAATTGGTGGATCAGTATCGTTTCGATCATATTTTTTATACCGGTGGCATTGCAGGCGGCCGTTTCGTCGCCGAAGCCGCGGCTAAGACTTTGACGCCGGTAACGCTTGAACTCGGCGGTAAAAGCCCCTGCATCGTCGACGATGATTGCAATATCGACGTAGCTGCACGGCGGATTTTTTGGGGTAAATTTTTTAACGCGGGCCAGACTTGTATTGCACCGGATTATGTATTAGTGCACCAAATCGTTAAAGACCGGTTGATCGGCAAAATGCGCCAGTATACGGCGGAATTTTTTGGCGCCGATGCTTCTGAAAGCGGTAATTATACAAACATTATCAATTCGCGGCATTTCGATCGCCTTATGAAGTTGATCGAAGGTTCCGATCTCATCATCGGAGGACAATCCAACCGGGAAAAATTATTTATTGCACCGACGATCATTTCAGCGAAACCCGACAGCGCCGTCATGGCCGACGAGATATTCGGCCCGATCCTTCCGATATTGACGTATGAACATCTCGACGAAGCTATTACCATCATTCGCCAGAAACCGTGGCCGTTATCGTTGTATCTTTTTACCAATGATCATCACACTGAAGAAAAAATATTGAGCAGCATCGTCTTCGGCAACGGCTGCATAAACGACACGCTCGTACATTTTGTCAATTCGCACCTTCCTTTCGGCGGCGTCGGACTCAGCGGCATGGGTACATACCATGGCCGGTATTCGTTTGAAACGTTTTCACGCAAGCGAAGCCTGATGCGCACACCGGTCTGGCCCGATATCCCGATCCGGTACCCGCCTTATAAAAACAAACTCAGCCTCATCAAAAAACTTTTTTATTCTTAGCCTGAATGAATTCCGTTTCATCCGGGCTTGTCGCCCGTCGCAACATTATCGATACGATCGATGCCGGATTATCTTTTTATCGGCAAGAATACCAATCGCTTGTTGCTCTGCTTTTATGGCTGTTCCTGCCGGTATACGGTTTCAAATTTCTGTTGTATAAAATCGGCGCGATCGATATTGAACATATCTTCAACACCTTCAACTTTTTCGAAACTTCTTCGTACACTTTCACGAATATTTTGATGTTGCTTCTGGATCAATGCATCAATTGGTTTTCAGGAGGTTTGATCTGTCAATTTATGCTGGAAAGAACGCATGAACAAAACATATCGCCATGGCGCGTCGTAAAAAAAACCTGCGCATCAATCCGTCCACTGTTTTGGATTTCATTTTTGAGTACAATTTTAATAGCTACAGGTTTGGTTTTATGTTTTATTCCCGGCGTTTGGCTTTTCCTACAATTACTGTTCACTACGCCGTTAATTCTCATGGAAGGTTGCAAAACCATGACTCAGGTCTGGCAACGTTCGCAAAAATTAATGCGGCTGGAATGGGGTCGCGCGATAGGATTGGTCGCGATTACATGGTTGTTGCTGGGAATTCTCGGATTTTCGCTGACGTATTTATTTGCGGGAATTTATTCCATCATTCTTGAGCAAATTGCATGGATAGGAGGGCTTATGCCGGATTTTGACGTGTTAAAACTAACCGGAGGAGCCATCGTGTCCGTGCTGCTTTTACCCATGCAAATGATTTTTGTTACATTATTTTATTTTGATATCCGCTCGCGTAAAGAAGGATTCGATTTACAAGTGTTGATTGATCAGCTTTAAAAAGTATTTCACTTACGAATATCATCATTAAAACATTTCCAGATGCGTTTTTGGATTTTCCTAATAGCAGCTTTTTTTGTTTTCGGTTTTTCTTCGCCTGAAACAGACGAAAATTCCGAAATTTCATATCAATCGCTGCTCGCCGACATAAAAAACAACCTGGAAATGCTGACAGAAATTTCCGACGCTGATCAAAATGAATTGGCAATCAAACATATTCAATCGCTGACGATTCCCGCGTCCTGCACGATCGATGTGCCATACGTTTTTGATGTCGATGAAGATGCGGCGAATTATCAGAGCGTTACGTTGAACAATGCCTGGCTCATTCGTGATGTCAATTTCATGAACGAACGAAATTACGATGCCAGCTCCGTTTCGATCGTTTTGGAACGCGTAACGCGCGCTTTGGAATTTATTGAAGCGCTGTCTCATCATACATTGATACAAGATTCTACCGATTACCGCTCACGGGCTGAAGAAATTCTTTCTCGAAAGGAATACCAGAATAACAAAGGAAAAAATTTACTTTCCGAAGCTTTAGATTGGCTGCTGCAAAAAATCATTGATGCTCTGAAAAATCTTTTCAAGGATTTTAAATGGCCTGAACCTGCGGAGCGTACACCGATTGATTTTAAAAGTATTGGTCAGATCATGTTATATATCGTTTACGCGGCTGGAGCGGTTTTGCTGATTCTTTTAATCCGGCAGTGGATACGCTATTGGCAGCGACGGCAGCAGGAAACCGCCGACCTTCAAAAAGACTTTTCGCACATTTTAAATCCAGGCGAATCGACCGAGCCTGACGAACATTTACTCTTAGCCGATCGTTTCGCATCCGAAGATAATTATCGTAAAGCCGTGCGGCATATCTGGCTATCGCTGATCTTATATCTCGATAAATACGAATACGTCCGTTACAGAAAATTTCACACGAATGAAGAGTATCTGAAATGGATACTGGAACAACCGTCGTTAGCTCAACGCGAATCGATTTATAATACGATGCGCCATGTCGCTTCAATATTTGACCGAAAATGGTACGGCTTAAGCGAAACCACTGAATCGGATTTTGAGTTATGTAAACGCTATCACGCGATTGTCATGCAATCTTTGCCGCAGGAATTGGCTGAAGTATGAATACATCCGGTAAAAACATCCTGATCATCACCCTGATCGCGAGCGTAGGTGTAATTTTTATTACACTTTTATCGGATCAGTCCAATTCAAAAGACGCGGCTTTCATTTATTCCTCATACAACACCAAATCCAACGGCACGCATGCGCTTTTTACGCTGCTTGGCGAATCGGGTTTTTCACCGGCTCGGTTACGGAAAGATTTTCGCGCGAAAGAACTTTCAGGCCAACACAATATTATTATCTGCATTGCTCCGATTGATACAATCGGAATTGTCGAAATGGATTCACTGAGCAGTCGCGTCTCGAATGGCTCGACGGCTATATTTTTTTACAGTCGTTCTATTGCAAAGCTTCTGAGAAGTCTTGGAATTCAGTACGGCGATTTTTACGGATCGGACCGGCTGACACTTCAACAGCCTGCTGCTCACAATATATTTATCGACTCACTCAAAGTTCCGAGTGCAGATTCTTCAGAAATTATATTAGCGCGTTTTTATTCAGATTCAGCTTCGTACACCGTTTTATACGCCAATGATAGTTCCGATGGTATTATTGAAGTTCCTCACGGCGAAGGTTCGTTCATTTTTTTTCACTCGCCGGATTATGTTTCGAATGCTCATCTGGCCGAAGGTCGTCAGGCCGATGCGCTTATTCGTATGATTACGTTTACGACGTCGGGCGATTATCGGTTGTTTGACCGGGTTTATTTCGATGAGTATCACCAGGGATTCCGCGAATATCAGTCATTAATTCAATGGTTTGACGAATGGCCGGTCAAACTTGGAATTTTGATGGCTAGTCTTGCGGTGATCGTTTGGGCGTATTCGGGTGCGAAACGGTTCGGGCGGCCAGTTCCGGTGCGCGTGCAGCCGGTACGTTCATCGAAAGCGCACGTAGAATCCGTCATGCGCGTTTACCAACGTGCACGGGCCAACCGGCTCATTCTGAAAATATGGCGGCAGTGGTTGATGCAGTTCCTTTATGATCGCTATAAAACCGGATCGGAAACGAAGCTTGCACAGATGCTAGCCAATCGTTATAATCTCAACAACGAAGCCATACTCAAACTTTTTCGCGAAACCGATCAGAAAATACGGGACGCGGAAATTTCAGCCACGAAAGAACCGGTTCAAAAGCGCAAGGTGTCAATAGACGACGGCGATCTCATCAGGTTGTGTCGGCACATCGATACGATTTATTTTCTTCATCAACAACGAATTCATGTAACTTCGGAGAAATCCCGTAATGGAAAACCCCAATAACATAACGCAAACCGTCGCCGATAAACTGCGCTCGGAAATTCAGAAAGTGATCGTCGGACAATCGTACGTGATCGATCACGCGATGATTGCCTTGTTCAGCGGCGGCCATGTCTTGCTTGAAGGCGTTCCCGGCACAGCCAAAACGTTGCTGGTAAAAACGATGGCGCTGGCAATGACCGGCGATTTTAAACGCATTCAATTTACACCGGATCTTATGCCGTCGGATGTCGTCGGAACGAATGTTTTTGATGCCAAATCCTCTTCTTTCGTACTGAAAAAAGGCCCAATTTTCACCAACCTTGCGTTGATCGACGAAGTCAACCGGGCACCGGCCAAAACACAAGCCGCGTTACTGGAAGTGATGGAAGAACGCCAAGTTACGATCGATGGCATGCGATATCCGTTGTCCGAACCGTTTATCGTTTTTGCCACGCAGAATCCGATCGAATATGAGGGAACCTACGTGCTGCCCGAAGCACAGCTCGATCGATTTATGTTTAAAATCCTGATCGACTACCCTGCCGCCGAAGAAGAAAATCAGATTTTGAGAAACTACCATCATGGTTTTACAACGCGCGACCTTTCCAGCGCTCATGTCAATAGCGTCGTTACGCCGGCCGACATCGAACGATGCCGTGCCGAAATTCAAAGTGTTAAAATCGAAGAAAGCGTGATCGATTACATCACCCAAATTGTACGTAAAACCCGGGATTATCCCAGCATACTTGTTGGCGCCAGCCCGCGAGCCGCTGTATCCTTACTTCTTGCCGCCAAAGCCCGTACGGCCATGCGTGGCGTTGACTACGTCAACCCCGACGATATTAAATTTATCGCACGTCCAGTACTGCGACACCGTATCATGTTGCAGCCGGAGATGGAACTGGAAGGTATTCGCGCCGACGAAGTCATCGGAGAAATTCTCAATATCGTTCCGGTGCCGCGATGAAGCAGACATCCTCTGTTGCGTGTTCATCCCTTCGACTCCGCTCAGGGATCGAACTGCTGCTTGTATTCATTTTAACAACACACGGGTATTCTCAAAAATTCATCAGTATTACTATCGATGATCCGCAGACGGAATCCACACCTTTGCTGTCGTGGAAAGAACGAAATGATGGCATTTTAAACTCCCTTCAAATGAACGGATTGAAAGCTGTTTTATTTGTGTGTGGCAAACGTGTGGATAACGATGACGGACGCAAACTCCTGGAATCATGGGATCACAACGATCATCGAATCGCCAATCATTCTTATTCTCATTTTTATTTTCATTCAAGCAAACAGACGTTGCAATCTTTTCAAAATGATTTTTTGAAAGGCGATTCAATCATTCAATCGTACCGCAATTATACCAAACTTTTTCGATTCCCCTATTTGAAAGAAGGCAATTCGATTGAGAAGCGCGACGGTCTCAGAAATTTTCTGCACGAACAGAATTACAAAAACGGTTATGTTACGATTGATGCCTCCGATTGGTATGTCGATCAGAGTTTACGCGACACGTTGAGTAAAAACCCCAACGTGGATTTAACCGGTTACAAAGAATTTTACATCCAACATATTTTGGATCGGGCACGCTATTACGACAATCTTGCTCGTGAATATTTCAAGCGTCCCATCCGTCACACGCTTTTACTTCACCACAATCTTCTCAATGCGCTTTTTCTTGACGCGTTGATTCAACGTCTTAAACAAAACGGATGGACATTCATTGATGCCGACAGCGCGTACAC
Source organism: bacterium (assembly GCA_019695335.1). Classification (NCBI taxonomy): domain Bacteria; species bacterium. The sequence goes on along the minus strand of JAIBAF010000009.1, from coordinate 22,800 downwards.
CGATTCTGTTTACTCGCTGAATCCGGATATTATTCCGGCCGGAGAAAGTTTGGTGTGGGCTGTTGCAAAAAATAAAGGCGCGTCTGATTTACGCTATCCCGGAGAAGACGGTGAATACGAGAAAGAAAAATTAGACGGCTTTTTATTGAAATTTGACGCCGCATGGCGCGATACTGTAACCGGAATGAGTTTTCAAAAGATCGAGCCGGGTGAATTTGCGATGGGACTGCAAGGCGATTCAATTGCTCCCTTGCATTCCGTACGGATCACAAAACCTTTTTTTGTCAGCCGCTATGAAATCACGCAAGGACAATGGAAAACGATCATGGGTAAAAACCCAAGTCAATTTAAAGACGGCGGTGATAATTGTCCGGTTGAAAACGTCAATTGGTTTGAAATAAAAACATTCATCGAAAAACTTAATGCCAAAACCGGGCTAAAATTTCGTTTGCCGACTGAAGCCGAGTGGGAATACGTTTGCCGAGCCGGAACATCGACCGCGTTTAATACCGGAGATTTTCTGTCGACAGATCAGTCAAATTATGACGGTAATTGGCCGTACGAAAATTCAGCCAAAGGAATCTTTCGTGGCCGGCCCCAGCCGGTTGGAAGTTTTGCACCGAACGCCTGGAACATTTACGACATGCACGGCAACGTGTGGGAATGGTGCGAAGATGACTTTTGTTCTTATTCCAATGCCATGGAAACGGATCCTTTGCATATCTGCAGCGCTGGTAAAAAAATCATCCGTGGCGGCAGTTGGTATTTCGGCGCGGCGATCGCCCGAAGCGGACGCCGTTACACGCACGAACCGCAAGACCGCGGACCGAGCTTGGGTTTCCGGCTTGTCAGAGAAATTACACCTTAAGGAGTCCGATGATACGAGCCTACGCCGCTTTCGACAAAAAAACAGAACTGAAGCCGTTTGAATTTGCACTCCCACCGCTCACGGATATGGATGTGGCTATTGCCGTAAAATATTGCGCGTTGTGTCACAGCGATATTCACCTGATCGACGGCGACTGGAGTATTGCAAAATATCCGCTCGTACCCGGGCATGAAATTATCGGACAAATCGCTCAGGCAGGAAAAAATGTTACCGGCTTTTCGGAAGGCCAATGGGTCGGCGTGGGATGGCAATCCGGTTCGTGCGGCCATTGCGCGCAATGTACACACGGTATGGAACATCTCTGCGCCACCGGAAAAAAAAGAACCTGCGTCAACGGTTTCGGAGGTTTGTCAGAAAAAGTTATTATCGATCACCGGTTCGTATATGCAATCCCTGATCGTTTCGACATGATTTCTGCTGCGCCGCTGATGTGCGCAGGATTGACAGTGTTTTCGCCATTGGAAAGATTATTGAAGCCGGACGCGAAACGTGTCGGCGTCATCGGCATCGGCGGGCTTGGCCACCTCGCCGTGCAAATGGCCAAAGCCATGGGCGCAGAAGTTTATGCCTTCGATAGCGTTTCCGAAAAAGCAAAATTAGCCGAAGCGCTCGGCGCCATCCCCGTTCACGATCCGAAATCCACACCGCCGATGAATTTGATTTTATCGACGTCTTCAGCGCAACTCGACTGGAATTTCTGGATGGAACGTCTCGACTTTAACGGCGTCTTTTGTATGATCGGTTATCCGCCGGGTGATGTTGCCGTCGCCAATGACCATTTATTGGACGGACAAAAATCCATTACCGGCAGCGTGATCGGAAGTCCGGCGACGATGCGGCGGATGTTACAATTTTGTTTGCAACACTCCATCCGGCCGCATATCGAAACGATGCCTTTTTCACGTGTAAACGAAGCGCTCGATAGAGTTCGTGCAGGAAAAGTCAATTTCAGAATGGTTCTTGAAAACGATTGGAAATGAGAATCATCCCGCAAGGCGATTATAATTCGAACGTTTTTCGGTGTGATTATTTCCGTCGAAAGTTAAAATTGTTTCTTCGTTATTGATGACCGTTGTAACATTCACAGGACGTTTCCATATTTTATAAACACTTTCCATCGTCGCGCGGGCTTCGTCGATTTTCAATTCAATGCTCTCATATTTGTGCTGCAAAAGCAATTCGGCGCGATTCTCAAAGTTGCCGTCCACAACAGACAAATACGGTAATCCGTGATGCGTGAGTTGAAATAATAATTTTTGTTTTACTTTTTTAAACTCACGGTCGGCAATTTCATATTGATCCGTACTGGAATTGAATTCGAACGTAAACAGTTTCATCCGCTCGCAAAATTCCGGCGTAAGAAATTCATCCAGAAACATGACGTCGTTATATAATTTCCTGACTTCGAAAATTTTCTTTCGCCCAAGGCCAAGATTTTTATCCCATCGCTGCAATTCGACTAAATCGGTACATTCATCATACTCGCGACCGAATTTACCCTTGTTCCACCGATCTTCGATATCGCGCAATAGCTCGATGCCTAATTTGTAAGGATTCAGCCGCCCGCCCGACGTCGCCAGCACACCCGCGCAATGATCGGCGTAATCGATGATTTCGTGATCGTGCGCGGCGCGTTCCGTCATGATCTTGCTGTGCCAATAACTTGCCCAGCCCTCGTTCATAATTTTCGTCATGCCTTGAGGCGCAAAATAATACGCCTCTTCACGGACGATCGACAAAATATCGCGCTGCCAGTTGGTCAGTGGCGCGTACTCGATCAGAAATGCCAGGATATCTTTCTCAGGCTGTTCCGGAAAATTCTTTTTCTTTTCCTGCTCCTCAGTCAACTTCTTCAACTGTTCAGCAATAAACTCCTTCGGATTGATAAAATCATCCATATAATCTTTGCTTTTCAGTTTCTTGACCGTCAAAGGTTCATCCGCCGGCATTTCGTTGGGTTCCTGTAAATCGCGGCTGCGCTGAATGTACGGTGAATGCGAATCGATGAGGTTTTCGATCGGCAGACAGATGTCGATAAAACTTTCGACTTCTTCGAGACCGTAACGCTCGATATAACGGCGGACGCGCGTCGCATGATTCGCCATTTCGTCCATCATTTTGCGGTTCGTGTGCGCGAACCAATAATTATTTTTGAAAAAATCATTATGGCCGTAGACGTGCGCCATCACGATTTTCTGATCGACGTAGCCATTGGATTCCAGCAGGTAGGCGTAACACGGATCGTTGTTGATCACCATTTCGTAAATTTTTTGCAGACCCCATTCGTAACCTTTGGCCAATTGCTCGTATTCCATGCCGAATCGCCAGTGAGGATATCGCGTTGGAAATCCGCCGTACGCCGCGACCATATTGATCTCGTCGTAGTCGAGCACTTCAAAAATCTGGGTAAAAAAATCGAGACCGTAACCGCGCGCATAGCCCTCGATCTCCTCCTGCAATAATTTCAGATCATCGGGTAATTCACGCATGCTGATGCCTTTGGGATGAATGAGTGGTGATTAAAGGAAATTAACCAACTTTGCGTGGAATGGCAAGCTTTTACAATGAACAATTAGTAATGAATAATGAGGAATGTTTTTTGTTTTGCTGTACATTCTGTGGCTATTTCAAGAGCTCAATCATTTTCTTTACTTCATTCGTCGGCGTCTTACAAGCAAAATCCTCACACACATAGACTGTGGCTTTTGAATTGATCATCGTGTACGATTTTGTGAATGGCGTGATGGCGAACAATTCGTCTGAATTTGTTTTCCTCAGTAAAACAACCTTGTTGGGTAAAAATAATTCATTCAGCGCGCGGATCATTTTTTGCGTGTCCTCCGCATCCGGATCGCCGACGATGACGATTTCTTTAGACGGCAAAAAATCGTGAGCAATCAGAAACTGTGCATGGGCCATCGGAACGTGACCGATATTGCGGGCAAACGCACGGCCTATGTGTGAACTTTTTTCGGCGAGCGATAAGTCGCCGGTCAGACGGCTCAGGCGAATCAGATTCAAGGCCGCGACGGAATTGCCCGACGGAACCGCGCCGTCATATATTTCTTTCAGGCGCGTGATCAGAGTTTCGCCGTCGTCAGGTGTAAAATATAATCCGCCGTTTTCTTCATCCCAGAAATGTTCGAGAAACATCGTGTTTAATTCCACCGCCGATCGGAGATATTTTTCTTCGAATGTCGCTTCGTAAATTTCAATCAAACCCCAGATCATCATGGCGTAATCGTCGGCACAAGCGGGCAAACCGGCTTCGCCTTGTCGCCAGCGCTTAAACAAACGTCCGTTTTGATCGCGCATATTGTGCAGAATAAAATCAGCGGCATTTTTGGCCATGGCGGCGTAATCAGGATTATCGAAAACGGCCGCGCCTTTGGCGAATGCTGCGATCATCAGCCCATTCCAATCCGTCAGAATTTTGTCGTCTTTGAAAGGATGCACGCGGCGCTCTCGTACGTCAAAAAGTTTCCGGCGAACGGATTCAAGTTTTGTATTGAACTCATTTTCACTGCAGCCTGATTGAAAAGCCAACACGTCCAAATCTTTGGTGATGTGCAGAATATTGGTTCCGGTTTGTTCGTGAGAAGCTTCGTCGTGATAATTTCCGTCGGACGTTACGTTGAAAATCTCTTCGGCCAATTTCAATTCATTGTCATCCAGAATTTGCTTCAGTTCATCACGGGTCCAGACGTAAAATTTCCCTTCCACGCCTTCACTGTCGGCGTCTTCGGCGGAATAAAATCCTCCTTCGGGGTACCGCAAGTCGCGTAGCACATACGTAAAAATTTCCTCCGCTGTTTTTTTATAGAAATCGTTGCGCGTGGCCTGATACGCTTCGACGTACGCTATTGCCAGCATCGCTTGATCGTACAGCATCTTTTCAAAATGCGGGACGAGCCATTTCGCGTCGGTAGAATAGCGATGAAATCCAAAACCGATGTGATCGTACATTCCGCCATGACGCATCGCTTTCAAAGTTTTTTCCACCATCGTTAGTGCTTCCGACTTTTCGGAACGCCGCCAATATCGCAACAGAAATGACAAGTTATGCGGCGTTGGAAATTTCGGCGCGTTGCCGAATCCGCCGTGGTGCGTATCGAATTGCTGCGAAAATTGATCGAAAGCGGTATCGAAAACGCTTTCATCAAGATTTTCATCGGACGTTTCCGACGGCATATTTCTCAGCAATTGCGTGATCTGATCGGCCGAACTGACGACGTCGTCGCGCCTTTCTTTCCAAGCTTTGGAAAGCGCCGGCAGCAACTCCATCATGCCCGAACGCCCGTACTTCGAATGTTTCGAAAAATACGTTCCGGCAAAAAACGGTTTTTTATCAGGCGTAAGAATCACCGTCATCGGCCATCCGCCGTGACCCGTCAAAGCCTGCGTGACCGCCATGTAAATCTGATCGATATCCGGACGTTCTTCGCGATCGACTTTGATACACACAAAATGCGTATTCAGGAGTTCAGCCACCGCATCGTCTTCAAACGATTCATGTTCCATCACGTGACACCAATGGCACGTGGAGTAACCTATCGATAGAAAAATGGGTTTATCTTCTATGCGCGCTTTTTCAAAGGCCGCTTCGCTCCACGGAAACCAGTCGACGGGATTTCGCGCATGTTGAAGCAGGTAAGGACTTTGTTCGAAAATCAGCCGGTTAAATTCCGTTCCGCCGTCGGGCGGCAATTGTTTGATGATGTCAATAGGTGGTAAATTCACAGTGGCCTTTTTTAATTAACGGCGAATTTCACGCCGGCGGTCAATTGCGTATCACGCGACTGCCATCGGGCATTGGATTTATCGATGTCTTTTAAACCGGCTGAAAAACGAAGTTGAGCAAAGTACGTAACGCGCGTGTCACGGGTGTATTGCAAGCCGAATCCGCCGTCGAGCGAAAGTTCAATCGATTCCGTCACATCGGCTAGATCAATGTTTTCACGGCGATCCGGCAATCGAATAGCGGCGCGTGAATGTAATAAAAAACCTATCTTTGGTCCAACGAATGCAAACGGTCGAAAGCCTTCATGCCGGTAAGCGGTTCGGACCAAAATTGGAATTTCGATGTAATTAAATTGCCAATGAATAGTGCTGCCGGCGGAATCGAAATCCATTCCTTTTTGGATATAATGACATTCAATCTGGAAACTAACGAAGGAAGTTTGCGGAACAATCTCAAGTAAACCTCCGGCAATCCATCCTGTGCGCGTTGAGGTTTTGACATTTTGGGACTGCGATGCGCTGGCAAAATTCAGTCCACCGTGAAAACCTGCATTGTATCGCGTTTGTCCCCAAACGGATGAAATAAACAAAAACACCATGCACACGGTCGTACGCATAATTTTCAGGCAATGCTAAGGATGAATGGGATGTGACCAAAATCAGGTTAGGAAAAAACGAAATGGAAAACAACGGTTATATTACGCGCTGGCAAGCATTTCTTCATATTCGCGTCTTGAGCGCGGAACCATCGATTCCTGAACGGATGGGCAAATGCGGTGATACAAGTGACAGGATTGCAGCAATGATAACAACATCACATTACTTTCGTCGGGAGCTTTTGTTTTTTCGATGACGGATTGCAGTTCATGTTGAATGTTATCACGTACCGTTTTTCCACCAAGTGAGTAACGATTATAAGGAACAACACCGAACAGTAATTTTTCTTCTCTTTGCAACACCCCTTTGCGGTTCAGGTTTTGCAAAAGCCGTTCTTTGATTTTCAATTTTGAAAATTTTTCCAGCAATGTACTCACCCAAAGATTCATCGTTTGGTTGGTTCTTTTTTTGAGGAGGGATTTTAAGACGTCATCGAGCAATTCATCGCCGCAAGAAGTAGTTTCGATCAACGTAATACGCTGCGAGGCATCGATATGTATCTTCCCGCGTAACGCCAGTTCCATCACCAACGCTCCGGCTATTGACACGGACAACACAGCCCACGAAACGGAAAAGTGAACTTCTTTTTGATCGTCAAGCGATAATAGGAATAATTTTTCGGGTAAGCTGAGCATAATATCGGAAGTTAATGACCCTTTTACGTCGGCTGGGTTTTAAAAGTTGCCCCTAACAGGTAATTTCTGAAATATTTTTTGAGATTGCAATTACACCGGATAGTCGCACACCTGACAAAAGTCATAGTCATAACCTGCGGATTTCAATACATTGCGTCGCCGCATTAAGGCACAAAAAAATGGTGGTTAATTACTAATAAATCATTACATTAGCGGCACATTACATTAAATACAACGAGGATTTTATGTCATCCGATTATGCAAAAAACCTGATTGCACAGGTTAAAGCTAAAAATCCCAGCGAGCCGGAATTCCATCAGGCCGTTGAGGAAGTCGTCGAATCGCTGGATGTCGTATTACAACGTCATCCGGAGTACCGCTCCACCAAAATTCTGGAAAGAATGGTGGAACCCGAACGCGTCGTCATGTTTCGCGTACCATGGATGGACGACCAGGGTGAAATTCATATCAACCGCGGTTTTCGTATCCAGATGAACAGCGCGATCGGTCCGTACAAAGGCGGGTTGCGTTTTCACCCATCCGTTAATTTAGGGATTTTAAAATTTCTTGCTTTCGAACAAGTATTCAAGAATAGTCTGACAACGCTCCCGATGGGCGGCGGTAAAGGCGGATCGGATTTCGATCCCAAAGGTAAAAGCGATAACGAAGTCATGCGTTTCTGCCAGAGTTTTATGAATGAGTTGTATCGCCATATCGGTCCGGACGCTGACGTGCCGGCAGGCGATATCGGCGTAGGCGGCCGCGAGATCGGTTTTCTTTTTGGCCAATATAAAAGACTCACTAAAGAATTTTCCGGCGTACTTACCGGCAAAGGCTTGAACTGGGGCGGCTCACTCATCCGTCCGGAAGCGACCGGTTACGGCGCCGTTTATTTTGCACAGGAAATGCTTAAGACGCGCGGCAAAAACGTTGCCGGATTGACTTTTGCTGTTTCCGGTTTCGGAAATGTTGCGTGGGGTGCAGTACAGAAAATCGATGAACTCGGCGGTAAAGTCGTCACCCTTTCCGGTCCCGACGGATTCGTCTATGATAAAGACGGCATCAAAGGTGAAAAAATAGAATTCATGCTCAAGATGCGTGCCAGCGCGCGCGATAGCGTGAAAGATTACGCGGATGAATTCAAAGTTGAATTCCACGCCGGCAAACGCCCGTGGGGTATTAAAGTTGACGTCGCCATGCCGTGCGCCACTCAAAATGAACTTGACGACAACGATGCACGCACGCTCGTCAAAAACGGCTGCATCTGCGTCTGCGAAGGTGCGAATATGCCTGTTACGCTGCCCGGATTCAAAGTGCTGCACGAAGCCGGAATTCTCTACTCGCCCGGTAAAGCTTCCAATGCCGGCGGCGTCGCGACATCCGGATTGGAAATGACTCAAAACAGTATGCGTTTGCCGTGGTCACGTGAAGAAGTGGATCAACGCTTACATCAGATCATGAAAAATATCCACGATACATGCCTCCAAACCGCGGAACGTTTCGGCATGGCCGGCAATTACGTTGCAGGCGCCAATATCGCAGGCTTCCTGAAAGTCGCCAACGCGATGTTGGATCAGGGATTAGTATAATACGATTATCCTGTTGAAATAAAATAAACGGAGCGGATTAAAAACTTGCTCCGTTTTTTATTTGAATAAAAGCGGAACTTTTGCACATTACCATCCAACCAGATTCAGATGCGTGCATTACACAATTAACAAGACAGACTATTGAGTGATATCAAATTACCCGCAAGAAAATTCGATGCTTTGTGGGCCGGACGCGGATACAGCCGTCGTATACAGAATTTTCAGGATCTGATGCGTTTTAAAATCCGTGATATCCTGCTCGTTTCCAGTTTGTACGATTCCTACATTTTTGAAGAAGACGGGCGGCTCTACGAATTGCTTCAACAGGAATACGAAGGCCTTAATCTCACTCAAGCTCCGGATATCACGCATGTTGCGACAGGGCAAGAAGCGTTTCAAATACTCAAAGAACATGAATTCGATCTGGTTATTACAACGTTGCACATCGAAGACATGCACGTTATCCGATTTGCAAAACGTTTGCGAGAAGAAGGATATACGGTTCCTGTCGTGGCCCTGGCGTATGACAATCGTGAAAAGGGCGAACTCGTATTGCACCGCGATTCGGCTGTGCTTGACCGCGTATTTATCTGGCAAGGCGATTACCGTTTACTGATCGGTATTATTAAATCCATCGAAGATAAAATTAACGTCGAAAACGACACGCAAACCGTCGGTGTGCAATGCATTCTGCTCATCGAAGACAATGTCAAATATTATTCATCTTTTTTACCGATCATTTATACCGAAGTGCTCAAACAGTCCGAGCGCCTGATTTCCGAAGGCATCAATCTCACGCACAAATTTCTCCGTATGCGTGCGAGGCCGAAAATTCTGTTGTGTACGACGTACGAAGAAGCGTGGAGTTATTATGAAAAATACAAAGAATTTATTCTAGGAATTATCAGCGACGTAGAATTTCGCCGCAACGGCACGACCGATTCCGAAGCCGGCCTTACTTTTGCCCGTAATGTCCGCGATCAGCATCCGGATATTCCGATTTTATTTCAATCTAACGTGGCCGACAATGCCGACAAAGCGAATGCCATCGGCGCTTCGTTTGTGCTTAAAGACTCGCCGACGCTGCTCCACGAATTGCGAAAATTCATGGCCGATTATTTTTCGTTCGGAGATTTTGTTTTCCGTATGCCGAATGGTGAAGAAGTCGGGAGAGCTAACCAATTAATGGCTTTGGAGGAGCAATTGGCGCTCGTTCCAGGAGACAGTATTCTGTATCATGCGGAACGCAATCATTTTTCCAATTGGCTCAAAGCCCGTACGGAATTCTGGCTCGCGTTTAATCTCCGCCCAAAAAAAATCAGCGATTATGCCAATGTGGAAGATTTACGAACGTATCTCATTCAAACGTTACGTTCATACAGAGAAATACGACATCGCGGAACGATCGTCGATTTTTCCAGGGAAACGTTTGATCCGGACGGAAGTTTTGCGCGCATCGGCGGCGGTTCCATTGGAGGCAAAGCGCGCGGCTTAGGTTTCATCAAAGCGTTGAATAACAATTACAACGTGCGCGATCATTTTGAAAATGTAAAAATTATCATCCCTGCAGCCGTGGTGGTGGCAACCGATGTCTTCGATCAATTTATGGCTGAAAATAATCTTGAAACTTTCGCACTGGAATGCCATGACGATGAAGAATTGATTCGCCGGTTTGTCAGCACCCAAAAATTTCCGCGAAAAATATTGCGACAACTCAAAGAGTTCCTGGAAATCGTTCGTGTGCCGCTAGCCGTACGTTCATCAAGCCTTCTGGAGGATTCACAGTATCAACCATTCGCCGGCGTGTATGAAACGTTCATGCTGCCCAATAACCATCCCGACCCGAAGAAACGGCTAGATGAACTCGTACGAACCATTAAGCGCGTTTACGCTTCGACGTATTATCAAAGCACCAAAGATTATATCAAAGTGACTTCCTATCGCCTTGAAGAAGAAAAAATGGCTGTGATCATTCAGAAGATGGTTGGGTCGCCGCATGAAAACCGGTTTTATCCCGATTTCGCCGGTGTTGCAAAATCCTACAACTTTTATCCGATGCCGCCGCAAACAGCTTCGGATGGCATCGCGTCGGTGGGATTGGGATTGGGGAAGACGGTGGTTGAAGGCGGTAATACAGTTCGCTTTTGTCCAAAATATCCGCGCCATTTGCTGCAGTTTTTTTCGACAGCGGATACTTTAAAAACGGCTCAACAGGAGTTTTATGCGCTGGCGCTCGACGCTCATGAAGATGAAAAAGCATTTCATGCGCACGATACGCTCATAAAAAAATACGGATTGAATATCGCCGAGCGCGACGGCACGCTGAGCCATGTCGGATCGACGTTTTCACTTGAAAATGACGCTGTGTATGACGGCATCGCCCGCAAAGGTCTGCGCGTCGTCACGTTTGCTCCCATTCTGAAAAATCGTGTTTTTCCTTTGCCGGAAATTCTGGATCTTTTGCTCGATCTTGGAAGTTGGGGCATGGGCTCACCGGTCGAAATTGAGTTCGCTGTCAACCTGAGCGTTCCGCCGGGCAAACCGCAGGAATTTGGCATTTTACAAATTCGCCCGATGGTTCTCAACCGCGAAGATGACGCGCTTAACGTCGATGAAGAACCGGCCGAGCGTTTGATTTGCAAAAGTTCACAAGTTCTCGGCAATGGAGTCATCAGCGATCTTTACGACGTTGTGGTTGTCGATTTTGAGAAATACGACCGCGGCAAAAGCCGGGAAGTTGCACAAGAGATCAGTAAATTTAATGAGAAGCTTGTTGCGGAAAATCGTACGTACGTCTTGATCGGTGTTGGGCGGTGGGGTACGCTCGATCCATGGCTGGGAATTCCCGTACGGTGGGATCAGATTTCCGGAGCGCGGGCTATTGTTGAATCGACATTCAAAGATTTCGAAGTCACGCCGTCGCAAGGCTCGCACTTTTTTCAAAATATCACGTCATTTATGGTCGGATATTTCACTGTTACGTCAAACGCCAACGACGGCTTTATCGATTGGCAATGGTTGTTACAGCAACCGCCTATCGAAGCCATGACGTTCACGCGCCACATTCGGTTCAATTCGCCAATCGCAGCTAAACTGAACGGTCATCAGAATAAAGGAATTATTTTAAAACCGGAAAATTTATAGAACGTCCTTTCATTCCTGACAGACTTAAGAAAAAGCGAAATTTCTTGTTAATACTTCATTCGGAGTTTATTTCTGGATATTCATAATTTTTACTGATTTATCTCGCGACATACTCTTTGCCCTCCAATTTATCTTCTAAAGACCTTATTAATCATTCATCATTTTTTTTGAACATTCAATCATGTTTTTCTATGATGTACATCAGAGTTCTAAGAATGTATTTTGATTACATTTAAAACAATTGTCGTGATGGTGTCTGACAGATTGATTGGCTGAATTTCTGAAAAAAGCATCATCAAAAAATTTCAGGAGATTAATGTATGAAAAAATATAAAATTGCCTGGCTGCCGGGCGACGGCGTTGGCATTGAAGTTCTCGAAGCTGCTAAAATTGTACTCGACCGTGTCGCGCTGGACGCAGAGTATATTCACGGCGATATCGGATGGGAATTCTGGTGCAAAGAAGGCGATGCTTTTCCGGAACGTACGGTTCATCTACTTCAAAACGTCGACGCAGCGATGTTCGGTGCCATCACGTCCAAACCCGCTAAAGAGGCGGAACATGAATTGGCCATAGCTTTGAAGGGTCAGGGATTTACGTATCGTTCACCTATTGTCCGTATGCGTCAACTCTTTGATCTTTACACGTGTTTACGCCCGTGCAAAGCGTATCCGGGCAATCCGTTGAATTACAAAGAAACCATCGACCTTGTCATTTTCCGCGAAAACACCGAAGACCTTTATGCCGGCGTGGAGTTTTCTCCCGTCCCTCCCGAACTTTCTTCAAAGCTGGCCGATTTATCGAAACCGTTTGCGCCTTTCAAAAACCTGAAGGGCGACGAATTCGCCATCTCATGCAAAGTCAATACTAAAAAAGGCTGCGAACGCATTATCCGTGCAGCGTTTGAATTTGCCAAGAACAATAACCGCAAAAAAGTTACTGTCGTTCACAAAGCCAACGTTGTTCGTGCTACAGACGGGCTTTTTCTTGAAGCGGCCAAAACGATTGCCAAAGAATATCCCGGCATTGCAATGGACGACGCCAATATTGATGCGATGACTATGTGGCTTTTGAAAAATCCGATGAATTATGACGTGATGGTTGCGCCGAATTTATACGGCGATATTATTTCCGATCTCGCCGCACAATTGGTCGGAGGACTCGGCTTCGGCTGTTCCGGTAATATTGGCGATAAATTAGCGGTGTTCGAGCCGAGCCACGGATCGGCGCCTAAATATGCCGGACAATATAAAGTCAATCCGATAGCCACGATCCTCGCGGCGAAAATGATGCTCGATTGGCTCGGCGAAACGGAGAAAGCGACTTCGATCGAGCACGCTGTGGCGGAGGTCATTCACGAAGGCCGCGTGCGTACGTATGACATGGGTGGCGACGCCAAAACATTGGATATCGCAAAAGCAATTGCGAGAAAATTGTAAATTGCACAGTCCTTTCGAAATTCACCAACTCGATCCTTGAGCGAAGTCGAAAGGCGAATTGATGATTGAAAAAATAGGAAGTTGATTATGAAGAAAACGACTGTTTTAAGAAATGCTATTATGGAACGCCGCGCAGTGACGGTGCCGGGATGTCACGATGCTTTGAGCGCACGAATCATTGAACAATGCGGATTTGAAGCGATTCAGGTTTCCGGTTACGGTTTGGCAGGATCTTTTTTGGGAAAACCGGATGTCGGAATCATTCAAATGAAGGATATCTTAGATCTGACGTGGAACATCGCGCAAGCCGTTAATATCCCGGTGATGGCCGATATTGATACCGGCGGAGGCAATGCTTTGAATGCCGCATGGATTACAGAAAGACTCATTCACATGGGCGTTGCGGGAATGAATATCGAAGACCAGGTTTTTCCAAAACGCTGCGGACACATGGCCGGCAAGGAAGTGATCGACGCGGACGAGATGGCCGGCAAAATCAAAGCTTGTGCGGAAATCCGTGATGCACTCGATCCGAATTTTATTATCAATGCGCGCACGGATGTATTTGCTATCGCAGGCTTGGATGAAGCCATTCGCCGTTGCAATCTTTATATCGAGGCAGGCGCCGATCTGGCATTCATCGACGGCATCAAATCCAAATCGGATATTCAGACGGCCGTGAAAGGTATTATGGGACCGTTGTCAGTCAATCTGATGGACGCCATCACGGGCATGAAAACAGAACTCATTCCAATCCCGGAATTAGCCAAAATGGGCGTTGGCCGCGTTTCAATTCCCGTTGCGTCGATCATGGTCACTCACAAAGCGTTGGTGAATTTTTTTACAGCACTCAAGGCGTCGCCGACAGGAATCTTGTCCGGAGAAAAGCACTGGGTTTCAACCTTCGAAGAGTACACCGATTTTGTCGGATTGAAATCGTACCGTGCCAAAGAAGATGAGTTTTTGCCAAAACAAAAATTAAATTCCAAGTATCACGATAAGAAAGTCATTGTTTGAAACCGAATCCGAGCATGTTTTAGACTTCGCTCAACATGCGGTTAAAAGGAGCATACCATGGGAATGACGGTTGCACAAAAAATTCTGGCGCGTGCTTCCAATCAATACAGCGTCAAAGTCGGCGACGTCGTGGAGGCGAATGTCGATCTCGCAATGTCGCACGAAAACGCAGCATTGGTGATCAATCAATTCAATGAAATTTACAAAGGCACGGGATTGGAACCGCATGTGTGGGATCCATCCAAAATCGCGATCATTCTCGATCATCGTATTCCGGCTGAAAGCGCGAAGACGGCAACTAATCAGAAAAAAATTCGCGAATTTGTTGAGAAACAAACTATCGACAAATTTCATGACATTCGTGGCGATGAAGGCGGCATCTGCCATCAGATTTTACCTGAGAATGGTTACGTGCGTCCGGGACAGCTCATTGTCGGTACGGACAGCCATACCACTACCCACGGCGCGCTGGGTGCGCTTGCATTTGGTATAGGCGCTACGGAGATGTCCGGCGTGTGGACGCTCGGATCGATCCTCAACGTAGAAGTACCGGCGACGATCAAACTTACCGTCAACGGTGAATTTCCTCCGTATGTTACTCCTAAAGATCTGATCCTGCATATTATCGGCGCCATTTCAGCTGAAGGCGCTAATTTCAAAGTCATCGAATTCCACGGCGAGACCATTCGCCGCATGCCGACGTCGGGACGATTGGTTTTATGCAATATGGCTGTCGAAGCGGGCGCTACGGCCGGCATCGTACCGGCCGATAAAGAAACCGTACGTTATTTGATTGAAACGGCTGGTGTCACTGACGAAATTGACATCGTCCAGCCCGATCCGGATGCAGAATACGCTGAAGAAATTGAAATCGATGTCTCCAAAATGCCACCGCAAATTGCTTGCCCGCATACCGTCGATAATGTTGTGCCGATTTTCTCCATCGAAGGAAAAAAAATCAATCAGGTTGTGATCGGCTCATGTACTAACGGACGGTTGGATGACCTGGAAATGGCGGCCAAAACAGTTTACGGAAAACATATTTCAAAAAACGTACGCATGTTGATATTTCCCGCGACATGGCGCATTTACAAAGAAGCTATGAAAAAAGGTTATCTAAGCACACTGATGGAGGCCGGAGCGGTAATCATGAACCCAGGTTGCGGCTGCTGTCTTGGCGTGCATCAAGGCGCTCTTGGCGACGGCGAAGTGGCTTTGTCCACAACCAATCGCAACTTCAAAGGCCGTATGGGCAATCCCAACGCCGAAGTGTACCTGTGTTCGCCGGCTGTCGCTGCGGCAAGCGCCATCAAAGGTGAAATTACCGATCCAAGATTGTGAGGCTATTATGGTAAAAGTTGTACTCAAAGTTGGCGACGACATTTCAACTGACGTCATTTATCCCGGACGTTTTATGGCAACAGTCTTGCCGTCGGAAACTCCTCAATACGCATTCGCCGACGATACGGATTTCAATAAAGCGTTAAACCAGAAAAAAATTCCGCCCGGGAGCATTATTATCGCCGGGAGCAATTTCGGCTGCGGATCATCCCGTGAACAAGCTGCATCAACCATCAAAGGACACGAACTCACCGTTATCGCTAAAAATTTTGCACGGATTTTTTTGCAGAACGCCGTCAACGTCGGACTGCACCTGGTCATTTGCCCGGATATCCAGGCGGAGTTTGGAGACGAAATCAGCGTTGAAAAAAATCAAGTAGTCAATGCGACGCAGAAAAAAAATTATTCCATCATTCCTTTACCGCCTGCCCGCCAAGCCATTATGGACGCGGGCGGCCTGACGCCCTATGTCAGAAAAAAATTATTGGAGCGTCACGGTAAATCCGTTTATGTTTAACTTGCCTAAATTTTCCAAGGAGGTATCGTATGAAACCCAAAGATTGCCGCCCCGTTACGGAAGTGCTCGAAGAAGCGATCGCCAGCGAACACAAATTCCATGATATTATTTGTCACTGTGCCGAAGAAGCCGGCGACCCTATGGCTAAAGCCTATTTATTGAAACTGGCGCACAGTGAAGAAGTGCAACAGCACGATCTGGAAGAGTACCTTCTTGAAATCAAAGCTCAACAGGAAATTGATGAAGCCATTCGCGAGAGCTATAGTTATTAATAAAATCAAAAATTAAAAAGTCAGAAGTTTTGACTTTTCACTTTTGACTTTGATGTATTGAATTATTCCATCAAACAAGAATTACGGCTATGTTACAAGAAAACCTTGTTGAATACATCGAGCAGAGCATCAAAAAAAATTGGGATCTTCCGGCATTTAGTAATTACCGCGGAGAAACTATGCGCTACTGCGACGTCGCTGAAAAAATCATCTGGCTCCATTACATTTTCCGGTTGAGTCATGTACAGAAAGGCGATAAAGTCGCGCTGATTGGAAAAAATTCCGCGCACTGGGCCATGGCCTATCTGGCTGTAATAACTTACGGTGCGGCCGTCGTGCCGGCTTTGCCGGATTTTCATTCGGAAGATTTACATCATATCGTTAATCATTCCGATTCCGTTTTTCTGTTTGTCGCGGACGATATTTTTAATCAGCTCGATGAAACCCAGATGCGGCATTTGAAAGGAATTTTTTCGCTGACGGATTATCGGTTATTATTTGCGCCATCCCACAGCGACGTGCGCCAGGCGATCGATGAAGCGCAGGAACATTTGCTCGATAAACCCAATTACCGATTGACCCCGGAATCGTTTACCATCAATCCGGTTTCCAATGATATGCTCGCGTCGATTGTGTATACATCGGGCACAACGGGTTTTTCAAAAGGCGTGATGCTTCCGCTCAATAGCCTCAGCGCTAATATTCGCTTTGCTCAACGCAATTTCGACCTGAACCCGCATGAAACGATCGTTTCATTCCTCCCGCTGGCACATGCTTTCGGATGCGCATTTGAATTCTTATATCCGTTTACTTGTGGTGCACATATTGTTTTTTTGAATAAAATTCCGTCTCCGAATATTGTTCTGGAAGCGTTCAGGCAAATTCGTCCTAAATTGATTCTCTCCGTTCCGCTGGTTATGGAAAAAATTTACAAAAGCCGGATTCGCCCGATGCTCGATAAAAAAACGGTTGAATTCCTTCGCAAAGTCCCGATGCTCGGCAACGGTATTGATTCGAGAATTCGTACAAAATTAACGGAAGCTTTCGGAGGAAAATTTGCACAAATTGTCATCGGCGGCGCCGCGTTAAGTACGGAAGTGCAGCAGTTCCTGATGAAAATAAAATTTCCGTTTACCTGCGGTTACGGCATGACGGAATGCGGGCCGCTGATCAGTTATATTCCGTCGGATCAATTCCGTATGTTTTCAGTCGGCAAAGTTGTCGACACTCTTGAAATTAAAATTGATTCATCGGATCCCGTTAATGAAGTCGGTGAAATCATGGTTCGCGGCGAAAATGTTATGACCGGTTATTACAAAAACGATGAAGAGACTCAGAAAACTATTGATAACGAAGGCTGGTTGCACACCGGCGATTTAGGCTTGATCGACAAAGACGGTTACATTTATATCAAAGGAAGATGCAAAACAATGATGCTCGGACCTTCCGGACATAATATTTATCCGGAAGCGGTCGAATCGAAACTCAATACATTACCAATGGTAGCGGAATCGATTCTGCTCGAAGGCAAAGATAGTAAACTTGTAGCGTTGGTTTATCCTGATATGGAGTTGGTCGACTCAATGGGCTGGGGCGAGGATGAACTCAAACTCAAGATGGAAGAGAACCGCAAGACCCTCAATCAGCTGATGCCATCGTGGATTTCGGTCAGCCGCATTGATCTGCATCCTGAGGAATTTGAAAAAACGCCAACGAAAAAAGTTAAGCGTTACTTGTATTCAGCATAAAAATTTTTTTGATATCTTAAAATAGAAAACGGAGTTGATCGATATCAACTCCGTTTTTTGTTCTTTATAAACCTTGATTAACTGCCAAACTTCTTCTGTTTGATCAAAGAATACACTTGATCTAATTCAGCCGTAATACCGGCCGTCAAGTTTTCCGATCCGGTTTCGGTTACTAAAATCGTATCTTCTAAACGCATGTGAATTTTTTTGTCGCGAAACTCGATGATCGGCTCGACATTGAGTACGACACCGGCTTTTAAAACGACGTCTTCGCTTGCATTTTTGACGTCATGAACCGAGATACCGATGAAGTGGCCGATATAACGTCCCAGGGCAAGAAATTCGTTTTCATAACCGTATTTTTTATAGACCACCTGCGCGGCATCTTTGAGATCTTTGATGGAGACACCCGGTTTCATGTTTGCGATTATTGTTTTGCTTGCGTCGAGAATGCATTGATACATTTTTTCTTGTTCCGCAGTAAATTTACCAGACACCGGCCATGTACGGGTAATGTCGCACGTGTAGTAATCGTAGTCGCACCCGTAGTCCATCAATACAATATCGCCGTCTTGCATCTGGCGGTCATTATCGCCGTAATGCCACGTAATAGTGTTAGGTCCTGATGCAACGATCGGCGTGAAGGCATCCCGCATACCATTTTTTCTATACACATAATGTGCCGCCGCTTCGATTTCGTATTCATACATACCGGGTTTGGTTCCTTTCATGGCTTCTTTAAAGCCTTCGGCCCCGACTTTCCCACTTTTACGAAGACGATCAATTTCATACGCCGATTTGATCCAACGTAAGTCATCGATCATTGGTGTAACATCTGCAACTTCAAGGTTCGGAAACATTTCACGTAATTTATTAATGCCGCGTCGCATTTCAGAAATACCGCCGAAAACCGGGTGCGACATTCCGGACATTTCACCTTCAAGCATTTCATCGCGCGCTTTTTGGAGTTCATCCTGCGCGCTGGTCGGCAAATACATTTTTTTAGCATTACCTGTCATGAACAGCATATAGGTATAAAAACTTTCGAGCGGTAAAACGCCGAACCCGTATTTCTCAGCCGCATTTTTTTCATTGCGAAGCCCGGGGCCTTCAATCATCACTTTGATTTCGGACCGGTTACCGGCAAACACAGCCGAATTTTTCGTCATACCGTTAATTACTAAAATAGCGTCCGATTCCTCCACGCCGGTGAAATAAAAGAAATCCGGAGATTGTCTGAAATGAGCTGGATGAACATGTTCGCGATTGGCAAAAATAATGGCAATTCCATCCGGAATCTTTTCAGCTAGTTTTGCCCTGCGTGAAGCAAATTCCTGTTTGTTGAAATCCTGCGCAAAAACATTGGTAAGGCTGACGCACAAAACCAAGAGGACAAAAAACACTTTGGACTTCATGACACCTCCTAAACTTAATTTAAAGTAATTGATGTAGGGAACTATTTAACGTTTTTCTACGGAACCGCGCGATTTTCGTTTCGGTGATTTGATAGTCAAAGTTTGTTTTTCTTTGACACCGCTCGTTCCGACTTCAAGGGTATAGGTTCCAACCGGAAGATAAAATTCTCCATTTGCAGAGCGGTTAATTTCCCATTTTTTCCGTTCAGATGATTTGAGCTTTTTATCGACATTTTTGAGATGTTTTTCGATGGCCATTGAATCGGCTGAAAGATTGTATTCAACATAATTCAAACCGGCCACGCATGTGTCAACGATAGTTTTCAAGACTACATCGCCCTCGCCTTTGATACGCAAAATGACGGGCGCCGTTTGTTTAGCATAAAAACCAATCTGAATCTTTGTTTCCTCCGGCTGCCCCCATCCATCCGGAGCCTTACCCCAGTTTTTATTGAAATCAACGCTTCGCATTGGAAAAAAGTGGAGAGGTTTTTCGAGCAGATCGTTCGTCAGTTTTTCTACATGATCGACCGGCGCTGCAAAAATCGACCGTCCGTGCGTCCCCATCACCAATTCCCTGTCACGAGGATGAATGATCAGATCGTGCACCGCAACCGATGGAAAGTTCTTGAACATGCCCATGAATGTTTTTCCACGATCAAGCGACACATAAATGCCGTGATCCGTTCCGACATATAAAATATTTGAATTAAACGGATCTTCACGAATTACATTAACAGGTTCCGCAGGTAAATCAAGACCGATGCGTTCCCATTTTTTTCCAAAATTTCGCGACATATAAATATGTGCTTCAAAATTATCATAGCGGTATCCGTTAAGTACGGCATAAACCGTTCCGGTATCTTTATACGAGGCCTCGATCGAACTCACCCAAAGATCTTGCGGCAAATTATCGGAAATACGCGTCCATGTGTAACCGCCGTCTTTTGTAATATGTATGTACCCGTCATCACTTCCGGTATAGATGATGCCGAATTTTACCGGAGACTCACGGATGACCGTTAATGTTCCGTACGGAACATCACCGGAACGTCCGCCTTTAGTCAAATCCGGTGAAATAACTTCAAACGTCTTGCCCTGATCAAGAGAGCGGTGCAAGCGATTCGAACCGATGTAAAAAATATCCTGATTGTGGCGCGAGAGATAAATCGGCGTTTGCCAATTATGACGGTAAGGACGTTCGCCAAGTCGGTGCGTGGGTTTCACCGGAAGTTGTTCAAACGTTTTTTTATTGATCCGTGAATAGTAACCGAATTGGTATCCGACGTAAATTGTCTGGTTGTCCCGCGTATCCACGGCTACCTGCATTCCGTCTCCTGAATAGACTTCTTTGTATGGGTAAGTACCTTCGGCATACCATCCGTATCCTGCTTTGTAGGAACTTGGTCCCCACCACACGCCGTTGTCCTGGAAACCCGCGTACACATTGTACGGCTTCTCCATGTCGACCGCGATGGCGTAAACTTGTCCGACCGGAGGCGTATTGGCTTTAAACCAATGCAAACCGTCATCATACGAGATATTAACACCGCCATCATTCCCAAGAATTAAATGCCCTTGACGATGCGGATTGATCCAAAGAGCATGATGATCGACGTGCACATTGTCGCCGCCAATATAATGAAAAGTTTTTCCACCGTCGTCAGACGTTATGATCGGAACGCCAAGAACGTAAATTTTTTCTGAATTGTCGGGCGCAACACGGATTTGCCCGAAATAATAACCGAACGAATAATACGTATCTTCAAGATAACCTTCGTGCGTCCTGCGCCACGTTTTACCCGCGTCATCTGAACGGTAAATTTCCATCCCGATCACCGGTGTATCGAAAAGCTGCACATTCGCGTCTTCAAGAAAATCAACTAAAGCCGAAGGAACAATTTGATCCGCCTTCACTAAATCTTTGATCGTATCAGCATGATAATAATCGGGAAAACTATAGTCGTCGAGAAATTGATTGATTTGATCGTTGTTGAGTTTCAGGAAATCGTCTTTGCTGATCGTGCGTAAAGTTTCTTTGGTCAGAATATGATCGGCTTGAGGTTCCTTCGGACGCCGCAATTGATTGTCCAGAATAGCGTACAACGTTTGGGAATTGACTCGGCTGATATCGAGGCCAATTCGTCCGATGCCCTCACCGGTCGGGAAACCGCTGCCTTCCACCGTCAGACAATTCCATGTTTCGCCGCCGTCCGTGCTTTTATAAATACCGGACGTAGCGCCGCTTTCGACCATATCCCACGAATAACGTTCCCGGTGCCACATCGACGCATACAAAATATTCGGATCATTCGGATCAACAACGAGATCGATCGCACCGGTTTTATCATCGATAAATAAAACTTGTTTCCATGAAAGTCCGCCGTCGGTCGTTTTGTAAATACCGCGTTCATGATTAGGTGAATACAAGTGCCCCGTAGCCGCCACCCACAATGTTTGGGGATCGCCGGGATGAATTACAATCCGGCCGATGTGATGCGATTCTTCCAAACCGCAGAAAATCCACGACTGTCCGCTGTCGGTGCTTTTATAAATACCTGTACCCGAATAGGACGAACGGCTGGAATTATTTTCACCTGTTCCTGCCCAAATCGTTTCACCATGCTTCCAATCGACCGCAATATCACCGATGCTCATGGATGCTTCGTAATCGAAGACCGGAACGAAAGAAATCCCATTGTTTACAGTTTTCCATAAACCGCCGCTGGCATACGCTACGTAAAAATGCGTCGGATCATCCGGCGACGCGTCAATGTCCGTAACGCGTCCGCTCATGATCGTCGGCCCGATCGAGCGGAACGGCACTTGCCGCACGAGCGAATATTTTTGCATTTCCTGACGCTTCTGAAAACCGGATAAACGTTCTTTCCCGGATGTCGGCAGAATGTTTTGAGCAAAAGAAGACCATGTCAGGAAACTGATTAAAAGAAAATACCGCATGAAAACTCCATGATCCTAAATCCCGGAAGCAAGATATGAAGGTAACGGTTATTCGTACCCAATAAAATAACCCAAAAAAGGTATATCTACAACAGTATCATCACGCCACACACAATCACGATCCACCCGATTATATCCAGCAAAACCCCGTAACGAATCATGCGTCCGAGCGGGATATAGCCTGAACTGTAGACGATCGCATTCGTCGGAGTAGAAATTGGCAGCATAAACCCAAGTGAAGCTGCCATCGTTGCTGCGATTGCGGCCGGAAAGCCGTTCGCCCCGGAAAGCAGAATGATGACCGGCACCACCATATTGGCCGACGATACGTTGGATGTAAATTCCGACGTCATGATCGCAACGAGCGCCGACACGGCCAGCAAACCAATTCCGGAGGATGGAACCCATCCCGTCAAATTGTTTCCTAACATTTCTC
>JAIBAF010000008.1 GCA_019695335.1 bacterium | reverse complement strand
ATCAGAATCGGATTCGATAGCTTTTTCAATTTTGCAGTAAAATCTAAATTTTTAACGTCACCGCCGATTACAAAATCGGCATCATCACCGGCAAGCGCATAATAGACGTCCGGATTAAATGTGATCGAATCCCACACGAGCGGCGGTTGGTTATGATCAAAAAAATAAAAAAACGAAAAAATGTTTTCGAAATGATCGAGATAGGCCATCTGATGCTCAATGTGACTTGATTTCAACCCTTTGGCGCGAACGGCTTTTACCGTCGAATCGATACTCGGAAATAAATCGGCAATTTGCTGATTGAATCGGTCGGTTAATTCCTGGTATGCTTTACCGGTCGTCAGAGGATCCATCAGGATGATTTTGTTGACGGAGTTCGGATATTTTACAGCATAGGCCTGAACGGTTGCTCCGGAAAAGGAATGTCCGAGAATATTGATTTTGCCCAACCCCAACGCTTTCCGTAGGCCTTCGATCTCGTCCACATCTCTTTCAAAAGTATATTCTTTCAAATTTTTTGTTCTTTCCGATAATCCACGTCCGAAAGCATCGTAATAGATAACCTGAAATGAATCGGTGAGTTTTGAAAAATAAGGATAAAAATAATCGTGAGAACCGCCACCACCGCCCGGTACGAGCAATAAGGGTTCGCCAGAACCGACAGTCTGGTACCATATTTTTTTTCCATTCACTTTTATAAACTGGCCACGTGATTGAGCCGACAGATTTGGCATAATAAAAAGTGACGCAAAAATCAAAACAATAAATTTCATGATTGCTCCTAATTCGTTAAAAGATAGCCGCCATCGACAAACAATGTTGTTCCGGTGATAAAGGGATTTTCAATTACAAATCTCACGGCATGTGCAATATCCGCTGGTTGGCCAATTCGTTTTCCGGGAAATTTGACGGCCATCTCAGAGAAGAGTTGGTTTTTGTCAGGCGTAATGGAATCCCAGACCGGCGTGTCAATGATGCCGGGAGAAATTGTATTCACGCGGATCGGCGCGAGTTCCAGCGCCAGTGTTTGTGCCAGTGTTTCCACAGCGGCATTGATGGCGCTGCCACAGGCAAATCCGGGCGACGCACGACGGCCGGCGGCGCCTGAAAAAAATGTAATCGAACCGCCGCGTGCCAGCAGCGGAGCAGCCTTTTTTGCAACCCGGTACGGTCCCCAAAATTTACTCTCAAAAAATGATTGAGCCTTGTTGATGTCTAATTCAAGAAAATTTCCCAACTCGGCTCCAGCAGCTGTGATAATCAAATGATCGATGGCTGTTGCCTTTGAAAAAAAAGCTGAGACGCTTTCGTCCAGAGTCATATCAATGGTATAGCCTGTTGCTGTTGTTTCGATCTGTTTTAAAGCGCTTTCGATTTTTTTGTGTGTGCGGCTCCCAATAATGACTCGTGCGCCTTCGATCGCAAGCAGTTGTGCCGACGCAAGCCCAATACCGGAACTTCCGCCTATAATCACAATGGTTTTTCCTTTAATCACGATATCCTCCATTTTATTTTTTACAAAATAAAATGACGATAAAGGAAATTCTTGCAAAATCCTGCTTTTTTGGGTGAAGAGCTTACGCGGCTATTTTGCGTAATTTGGAAGGGCTATGGCCGTAATGGCGACGGAAGGTATTGATGAAATTAGAAAAGCTTGAAAAACCTGATTCGTAGGCAACTTGCGTTATCGATTTCGACCCATCGCAAAGGAGTTTTTTCGAATAAGCAAGCCGCAGATTAATCAAGTATTGATAAGGGCTGAAAGAGGTATAAGCCTTAAAAAGACGGCTGAAATGAAATTCACTGATACCGGCCTGTTCGGCTAACGCGCGCATGGTGATTTTTTCGTGAAAGTGTCCGAACATCCAATCTTTTGCTTTTTCAATTGAGGCTGCATGCCAACCGATCAGTCCGGAATCTATCGATATCGCCCGGTATTTTGAGCTATAATCTCCAATCATTAACTCGTTGAATAAATCATAACCGGCCGATTCGACTTGCAACGATTCCGATGGCATAGTCAGGGAACGAAGAAAACGAAACTTGATCCAGTCGAGAGTTGGCGAACTATGTATGACCGGCTGATTGAAGAAACCGTCATAATATTCTTCAAGAATCTCCGGAGAAAAAGCGATCGTCAATGATCGATGGCGATCAGCTTGCACTAAACCGATTTTATAAGCGTCACCGGGTCGATCGATCAAAATTGTTTGATTAGTCAAGAAGTGATCGGAGGTCGATTGTTTAAACCGAAAAACACCGTCTGTAATTAAATTAATAGCATGAAATTCGGGTTTTTCGAGAAATAGTTTACCGCTTTGCGTCGAATCGCACGGGCATTCTAAAACGTCAAAAGCGGGCGAAGAGAACAATGTTTTAAAAGCGTGTTCCATAGGAATAATTGTAATGGATTCCAATACGGTTTCATTGAGCTGGAGTTTCAAAAAAAAATCCGGCGAACTTTAAAGTTGACCGGATTTTAATTGCTTTAAAAAGTAAAGTTATTCATTTCTTAATGCATCGACGATTTTAAGCCTTGCGGCACGGATGGACGGAAAGAATCCGCCGAAGACGCCCATGAAAACGGAAAAGAACATTGCATTGATTATGATTTCCGGCGAAAGTGAAAATGCAAACGATAATTCGGCGAATGAATTAAAATTGATCGTTGAGATCGAGAAAAATTGTAAAAATGCCGCCAATGCAACGCCGCCGGCTCCACCGATAAGAGCGAGAAATACGGATTCGATCAAAAAGCTGAACAAAACGCTTCGGCGTCGAAATCCCAAAGCGCGCAGCGTCCCGATTTCAGTTGTACGGTTGGCGACCGCTGTATACATCGTGATCACGGCGCCGATAATAGCTCCAAAACTAAAAATAAACGTTACGGCTGTTCCCAGCGCTTTCAGGAATGCCGCGAGCAATTCGGATTGTTCTTTATAAAATTTAATTTCCGTTTTAGGTTCATACTGTACGAGACGACGGTCGGATTCAAATGCTTTTTTAATTTCGTCGATAGAAGCTTGATCCGTCATACGGAAAGTCATCGTGGAAATAGTGTTTTGGCGATTGAATGCGGCTTGAAGCTGTTTGGAATCGCCCCAGATTTCAGATTCGAACGCAGACCCTTCGGCGGACATTACGCCGACAATCGTCCAGTAATCATTGGCAATTTTAATTCGCTCGCCGATACTCGTACCGGCAAAACCGCTGTTAACGGCTTTACCGACGACGATATCCCTGGAACCGGGAGCAAACATTTTGCCGTCCGTTATTTTAACGTGCGCGCGAACTTTAAACGCCGTTTCATCGACGCCGCGAATGGTGACATTGCTCATTCCGCCGTCATCTTTTTTGTAAAGATTAATGACGACCACCGGTTCTGCCGTTGCCAACGTGCGTCCGTTAGCGTCTTTTGCAATTTGCGGTAGTGTCAGAATGACATTCACCGCATCGCCGTCGATGATGCTGGAAATTTCGCCCTGAGAAGATTTGCGCGAAACGACGACATTTTGTTCAGACCCGCCCGTCGCCAGCGTTTTCTCGACGCCATGCGACATCATGAGAACGGCGGTGTAAACAAAAATAACAAGCGCAAAACCGCCCATGGTAATGATCATGGTCAATCGGCGTCGTTTGAAGCTGCCGAGCATATATTGGAACGGAACTGCCGGCATGAGAAATTTAATAATAGATTGCATAGTCGTATTCCTTATCCAATGTGACGGAAACCGTCGATAATTGATGTTTTGATCGTGTGGTATACCGGAATAATGCCGGCAATTAATCCGACAATGATCGCGAAACCAAATTCCTGAATCATAGTAATGTCTTCCAGAACGAAGACCGGGAAATAATTTTTAGGAACTACGGCTGAAAAGCCGTTCACAAAGAAAATCGTTAAAAAGTATCCGGCAACGCCGCCAATTATGCCGATCAAAATAGATTCACCCGTGACAAGTCCGAATAAGTGTTTACCGGTGAAGCCGAGCGTTTTCATAACGGCATATTCCGAACTGCGTTCACGAGCAGACATGATCATCGTGTTAGCCAATACGAGCAGAATTACGCCGATGATCAGAATCGCCATGATGTTGATTGCCGTAATAATAGCGCTATAGGCTTTCAGGAAACTATTTTGGAACGCTTTTTCTGTTTCCGTTTTGGTTTCTGATGAAGAATTGGCAAACAAGGCGTCAATTTGTTCCGATATCATCGCGGCGTCATCCGGGTTTTTAATTTTAACAGCGTACCAACCGACTTGTCCGGCGCGTACCGGAGCGTCTTGTTTCATTCGTTCATCTAAATATTCCCAATGAAAAAACATTTGAGTGCCGTCTACGGTCGGCGTCCTCGGTTTGTATATGGCTCGCACTACGAATTGCCATTGCCCGGGATAAATATCGCCGTCGATATTCATCATATCGCCGATTTTTAATCCGTATTTATTGGCAATGTCTTGTCCGAGGACGCAAGCGTTACGTTCTTTTTTGAACGCTTCCAGCTCTTCTTTTGAAACGATGAATTCCGGATAGACGTCAAAAAGCGTGTTGGCATCGCAGGCCATTCGTGGAAAAAATTGATCTTTATCAATGTAAACGCCCTGAAACCAATTCAGGTAAGTTACTTTTTCGACGCCCGGAACTTTTTCAATTTTATCGCGATAAGCATAAGGTAATGGAAAAATAAATGACACGGCTTGACGTGCTATCAAACGATCGGCTGCGGCTACCTCGACACTGGCGTACCACGAAGTAATAACCGTGCGCAACAATCCAAATGCGCCCACGGCGACACCAATTCCCAAAACGGTCAGCGTCGTACGCAATTTGTGCCGCAGCGAATTTTTTATCAAAAGTTTTACAATCATAGATTTGTCCTTAATTTTCGATTTTCAATTAATTCAGAGTACCCTTATCCAACTGACGTTTGGTATGGGCTTTTTCGGCTGCATTCGGATCGTGTGTAACCATCACGATTGTTTTTTTCAACTCTTGATTCAAACGGGACAACAGGATCATGATTTCTTCAGCCGATTTACGGTCGAGATCGCCCGTAGGTTCGTCGGCTACGATCAGCGTCGGATCGGTGACAATGGCGCGAGCAATAGCCACGCGCTGTTGCTGACCGCCGGAAAGTTGGTTGGGATAATGATGCAAACGGTCGCTCAGGCCGACGATTTCCAGAACTTTTCGTACATGCGCATCGCGCTCTTTCTTGGAAAGGCTCGTTAAATGCAACGGTAATTCAACGTTTTCATAGGCCGTCAGTACCGGCATAAGATTATAAAATTGAAAAATAAATCCGACGTGATTCGAACGCCATTTGGCAAGGCCGGATTCATTAAGAGCGGCGAGATTGGTTCCGGCGACAACCACTTGGCCGGTCGTCGGGCGGTCAATGCCGGCAATCATATTCAGAAGCGTCGATTTACCGGAACCTGAAGGTCCCATAAGAGCCAGGAACTCTCCTTCGGGAATATTCAAATTAATATTTTCAAGTACGGGAATATTCATACTATCCCGTTTATAAGATTTCGAAAGGTTTTGTATCTCAACAATAGCAGGCATACGATGGTACTCCTTTAATTAATATACATTGGATTTTCTTTATTATTTTTTTTCAATTTCAACTTTGTCGCCGTCGTGAAGATCGGCCGAAGGCCGGTCAACTAATTTATCGCCCGATACGAGTCCCTGCGTTACTTCCATTCTTTCGCCAACCATTCCGCTCACTTCGATCGCAATTTCTTTTACACGATTGTCCTGAACGAGGAATACAGAACGTTTTCCGTTTTTATTGACGACCGTCGAGACAGGAATGGTCAATTTGGGAAGTTGATTAACGGCAGAATCAGGCAGAGCTTCGGCAAGGAAAGTAACCTTGGCGCTCATTTCCGGTAAAACTTTACTGTCGATCTCCAGAAATTTTATTTTAGTCAGAATAGTAGCTTTGGCGCGATCAGCCGTCGGAACAATTTTCCAGACGATGCCGCGATAACGTCTTTCGGGAAAAGCATCGAGAACGATTTCGCACGGCTGATTGAGTTTGATGCGATCAATATTGGATTCCGACACGTCCGCTTCCAATTGCAGTGAAGCCATGTCGGCGATCGTGACCACGTTGCCGCGGGAATTAGCGCCGGCGGCAAAAGGTGCGACAATTTCACCGACATCGGCATTTTTTGTCAGTACCGTTCCGTCGAACGGAGCGCGAATGACCGTGTTTTCAATTCCTACTTCAGCAGCCCGCACGGTTGCTTCGAGCGCAGCCACATTGGCTTGAGCGGAATTGACTACGGCGATGCCGGACTCGTACGCGGCTTTGACGATGTCGTACTCCGAATCGGTGATCACTTTGCTTTTCCATAAGTTTTCGTTACGATCGAATTCTTTTTTAGATTTATTCAATTCAGCCTTGGCTTGTTCGAGTTGCGCTTTACCGGCGTCAAGATTGGCGCGGTTTTGGTTAAGCTGCGCTTCGACGTCAGCGCTTTCAAGCCGCGCGATGACGTCGCCTTTTTTAACGTGATCGCCTTCTTCGACGGCCAGGAACACCAGACGTCCCGTTCCTTTTGAGGCCACCGCCGCCTGACGCTGAGGCACGATGTATCCGCTGGCGGTTAAAATCGCGTTGGCTTGCGATGAGAACGTCAGCGTCGCCTGAACGGTTGTAATCTTTTTTGTCGAGCCGAACGAAGGTAGAAACATTACGATCAACACGATCGCCGCAATGGCGGCTATTGTAATTACAATCCATTTTGTTTTTCCGCTGCCGTCACCCGGGTTTTGTACCGGAGCGGTGCGATTGATTTTCAGTGATGTGAGATCGACTTTTTCTGCTTCGGAAGCCATAATTTGAAACACCTGTCTTATGTTATACTTTAATGAATATAAGCCTGAGAATGACAGCCTTATGTCAGTAGTTTATGCTTGGAACTAAAAAAATAATCATTTCAGCAACAAATTCAATCAATAATTCCCTTCGCGATTGCTACATAATTTTCTTTATTTTTTGATACCCGCTGCGACTGATGGGAATCTGTTTACCGTTTTTCAACGTGGCAATCCGGCTGTCTTTAGCATACAATTCGATTCCGCCGATGCGTTCGATATTGACGATGTATGAGCGGTGAATCCGGACAAATTGCGCAAGCGGTAATTGCGATTCCAATTCGCTCAAAGCTTGTTGTTTGAGATACGATTTACCGTCGGCAACGATTTGAACATAATCATCCTGTGCTTCGATAAAATCGATCGTATCTACCGGGATCACGTGTACTTTTGTTCCTTCACGGATCAATATGCGTTCGAGAAATTCGTTAGCCGGTTTTTGGACAATGTCTGCCGGCAGTTCATCGCCGAGATGTTCAAGCGCATGTTTCAAAGCCTCGTCGAAACGTTGCTCACTGAACGGCTTGAGCAGGTAATCGAGAGCATGAATTTCGAACGCCTTGAGCGCAAATTGATCGTAGGCCGTAACGAAAATAACGCCCGTTCGGCGTTCGGCCAGTTCCAATACTTCAAATCCATTGAGTTTTGGCATCTGAATATCGAGGAAAATCAAATCAGGACGAAGTTCGGCGATCATTTTGACCGCTTCGAATCCGTTGGCCGCTTCGGCAATCGTATCTATATGAGAATATTTCTGAAGATATTCGCGAATCATTTGGCGTGCCAGCATCTCATCGTCAACGATCAGCGCTGAAAAACGTTTATCCATGATTTTCCTCCGCAGGCAAAATAATTTCCGCACGATATTTATGATCGTTGGTCTGCGATCTGAAATTGGCGTCCGAGCCGTACATCGCCTTCAAGCGGCTTTGGATATTGGCCAATCCGATTCCGGTTTTCTTCGCAACCGGCGCATCATCGACAGGGTTTTCCACCGAAAGATGCAATTGACGGTCATGACGCTTGGCTTCGATGACAATCGTGCCGCCGTCAATTGTTTGGCCAATGCCGTGCTTGAGAGCATTTTCCACAAGCGGCTGTAATAGCATCGGTGGTACCATACAACGCCCTGATTTATCATCAAGCCGCGATTCGACTTTCAGGCGAGTTCCGAAACGAATTTTTTCAATTTCCAGAAAATTAAAACATAAGCGCCATTCTTCTTCCAAAGGTATCGTACGTTCGTGGGCTAATTTCAAACTTTGCCGTAAAAAATCGGCGAGAAGCAATGTCATCTTTCGTGCGCCGGCCGGATCGTTCGTCGTTAATGCACTGATCGAATTAAGACTATTAAAAATGAAATGCGGATCGATCTGAGCACGCAACATACGGAGTTCCGCCTCGCGCGCAAAGATCTGGCTTTCGAATTCACGACGTTCAGACTTTTGAGCCTGTTCGAACGTGATGATAAGGTAATGTCCGGCCAGAGATAATAAATAAAACGTCATGCCGACGGCATACAAAATCATCAGCGCGGCGGTGTGCAGAGGAACAGCCAGATCGAGCGATTGCAATACAATGTTCCATCCCTGTGCAATAACAATCCAGATAATCGTGGTCAGCTTAGCGACGCCTGAAAGAAGGATGATCAGGTAAATAAATTTCAATTTGCCCAGCGGGAACGCACGGCAAATGTAATACGCCGATAAATTGACGAATCCAAACATCATAGTCAATGGCGCTGCAAATGTCGCGGCATTGATCCATGGCGATTCGTCGGCAAACCGGATCAACATCGTGACGAGTGAGCTCAGGCCTATCCAGACCAGGAGATAGAGCATTAATCGTTTTTTATCGGATAATATCGGGTGCATATTACATTAATTTTTGATTTCTATTCCGCCCATGAGAACCATTCCTTTAATAAGCAGCTTCTTATTGGAACCGGGCGCGGCATAGCTCCGATCGTCCACGCCGCCTAGAATCGGAACGCTTTGTACGACCACTTGCCAGTCCGCAGGAACTTTAAGTTCCACGCCGCCCCATAGCACAAAAAAATCGAGCGCGGCTTCATTTTGAATCGACGCATGTCTCAGATCGAGCTCGACGCCTCCCATGACCGATGTCACTTCGCCGCCTAGGAAGTTTTGTGAATCGTCACGATGCCGGTAGCCGCCGAGAATGGCCATCGCATTAATCGTATCGGATTGATCCGTAATTTCGGATGCGCCTTGTGGCAGCCGGCGATACCAGGCTTTGATCAGTACGGCGATACCGATGACAATCAGGAATACCGGCCACCAGTCGCGCAGTCGAAAGTAGATCAATCCCAGCTTATGGGCGATCATCATAGAGCCAATGGCTATAAAAACACCGCCTACAAAATATGAAGGAACGCTTCGTCCCTGAACGATTTTGACGGCACCGATGACGATAAAAATCGATGGCCAAAATCGCATAATATTTCGTGCTTCAACTAATCCAAAATTATCCAGTAAAAAAACCAAACCAATGGCAATAGCCAAGGCGCCAACCCATAGCTGGGATGTAAATTTAGAATGATGACGACTCATAGTTCTCCTTCGGGCGCATCGCCAGTTTTAAAACGCTTTTCAAAATAATATTTAATCCGATGCCGATCAGTACGAGCGGCCATGAACTTAAAAATGACATACCCCAGACATGTTCGATACATGCGTAAAGCCATAAGCCCCAACCGATCAGGCCAACACCGTCGGCTATGTGGCCCGGCTTTTCAAAGCCTATGATTTTGTTGATTCCGAAAACCACCAACAAAAACGGCCAATAACTCCAATAAGGCCCCGTTTCGATCCAGTTAAAGTTATCCATCAAAAATAATATGCCGGTGGCAATGAGGAGAATTCCCCATAAATACCCGCCCCGGCGATGATAATTAGAACGACATGTCATACAAGCCTCCGTGTTTTTAATCACGGGGTTAACATACAGCATGAATTCAAAAAATCGTAACGATTTTCGGCTAATAGCGTATTTTTGTCGGTGAATAGCGGTGCAGTTGCTTGGAGCGACACTTTATTTTCAATCATTTATTAATAAGTTATCCTGATTCCGGTCTTTTAGTTAACTCCGATAAAAGTTTGCTCTATTTCTAATGTGTAAATAATATTCGGTCATTTCAATTCAAAAAGCCACACGTCATGTTTTTTAATGACCAATATCGTAGTCAGTTGGTATTTTAATATTTATTATGATTGGAATTGTGAATTTTGCGGAGGCGATTGTATGGAATCATTATTGTCCTATTTACGCGCGCACCCGTTCTTAGAAGGCATGTCGCCGCGTTTGACTGAAATTATTGTCGGCTGTGCATCCAATGTCAAATTTGATGCCGGTGATTTTATCTTTCGGGAGGGCGAAACGGCGAACTCATTTTATCTCCTTCGACAGGGCAAAGTGTCGTTGGAAGTGTACGCCCCGGAGGGAGGAAGCGTGCATATTCAGACGATCGGCAGCGGTGAATTGCTTGGATGGTCGTGGCAATTTGCGCCGTATACTTCCCATTTTGATGCGCGTGCAACGGAAATGACCCGGGCGATTCAACTCGACGCCAAGTGTATTCGCCAGCATTGCGAAAAAGACTATGAACTCGGATACGAAATTCTCAAACGTTTCGCCCACGTCATCCACAACCGCTTCGAAGCTATGCGCTTCCAGTTGATCGAATTGCAGGCCAACCGCACGTATTAACTTACCTTGACAAAGTTACCGGCAATTTCTAAATTGCGGCACGTGATCGACCCATTTATTATGAGACGTATTTGTGACGTACAATAAAAAAATGCAGGCGGAAAAAACCCGCGTCGCATTGACGTCGGTGTTGGCTGCCGTTTTTTTGACGGCGATTAAACTTATCGTCGGTTTCAGTACGAGCAGCTTGGGTATTTTATCTGAAGCGGCGCATTCGGCAATGGATCTCGGCGCGGCGTTGTTGACCTATGTAGCCGTTCGGATTTCGGACAAACCGCCCGATGAGGATCACGCGTACGGACACGGAAAGGTCGAAAATATTTCCGCGTTTATGCAAACCGGCATTTTGATTCTTACCTGTTTTTTTATCATTAAGTCGGCTATTGAACGGCTATGGTTCGACCAAATTACAGTCGAAGTGACCGCATGGAGTTTTGGAGTGATGGTTTTGTCGATCATTATCGATTATAGCCGTACTCGGGCATTGCTCCGTGTTGCGCGGACATACCGAAGCCAGGCGCTCGAAGCTGACGCACTCCACTTTTCAACCGACATCTGGAGTTCCTTAGTAGTCATTTTCGGTTTGATTGCTTCGTATTTCGGATGGCACGCAGGCGACTCCCTGGCGGCCATCGGCGTGGCAATTTTCGTTTTGTTTGTTACGGGTCGGCTTCTCAAAGAAACCGTTGCAGCGCTTACCGATCAATATCCTAAAGACATCGCGGAGAAAATTAAAAAACTGCTGTCATCGGTTGAAGGCATTCAGAGTTTCCGGCACTTAAGAGTCCGTCAATCGGGGTCGAAAGTATTTGTCGACATGTATATCATGATCAGGCGAACGGTTGCTTTCGAGCGCGCTCATGAAGTTACGGAAGAAGTTGAACATAAAATTTCGGAGATCGTCAAAAATGCGGACGTGATCATCCATATGGAACCGCAGGAAACGGATGACGAAAGTATCATCGATAAAATCCGTATGATTGTTATTCAAGAAGGACTGGCCTGCCACAATGTTCGTGCGCAAAACATCGGTGGAAAATATATTGTTGATTTTCATCTTGAATGCGATCCGTATCCTAAATTCGCTGACGCCCATGCCGTTTCTTCACGTATTGAAAAAAAACTGATTCAAAAAATCCCGCAGATCCGTAACGTCAAAACGCACATTGAAGACGCGCGCGATAAAGTGTTGACCGCTAAAGATATTACAAACCAGTCGAAAGCCGTGATCAAACACGTCCACGAAATTGCGGCTGAAGAAAAAGGCGTAGTCAGTTGTAGTGATCTGATCGTCTTACAATTCGGCGAACAAAAAAAATTATTGTTAAATTGTATCATCGATCCGAATCTTTCTCTGGACGAAGTGCATGCGATCATGACATCATTTGAAAATCATATCTACCAGCATCTGCCTGAGATCACCCACGTTGTCATTCACCCGGAAATTGTCGAACAGGATTAATATGGATGTGCACTATTCCGATGGCATCGGATTTGGCCGGTTTAAAAGTTTTGAACCATTTTCCGAAGTGGCTGCTTTTTTTACGACCCGTAAAGGCGGCGTGAGCACAGCGCCCTATGACTCTCTGAATATGGGACTTGGAACAGAGGATGTTCGCGAATCCGTGGAAGAAAATCGCCGCCGTTTTTTTCAGGCTGTAAACATTTCTCAAGATCGAATTGTCAGGCAAAAGCAAGTTCATGAAGATAGAATTAGATATGTGACTGAACCCGGATTCGTCGACCAAACCGACGCGTGTTTTACGGATCGCAAAAATGTTTTTCTGACGGTGACGGTAGCGGATTGTGTTCCGATATTTTTTTATGAGCCCCGCAAACAGGTTGTCGGGGTTATCCATGCCGGGTGGCGCGGTACGGAAAAAGCCATCGCATTGAAAACGATTAACCAGGTTACGTCCAAATTTCAGATTGATCCGACTGAAATCGTTGCCATTATCGGTCCGTCTATCAGTATGCAGCAGTATGAAATTAGCGAGGATGTGGCAGAAAAATTCGATCCGCAATTCATTCACCGCAACGGTTTTATTAAACCGCACTTGGATTTGTGGCAAGCCAATGCTTCGCAGTTGCGCACCGCCGGCGTAGAAAATATTACGATCAGCGGCTTATGTACCGTTGAATACGGCGATTTGTTCTTTTCGCATCGTGGCAGCGGGGGGAAGTCCGGTCGTATGATCGGTATTATTGGAATTAAATAATCATTTCCATATAAGGAAAAAAATCGTGGACAATTTTGAACAGTATATTCAAAGCCTGGTACAATATGCCGGCGATGCGATTTTTGCCGTTGGCAAAACACAATGTATTCTTTCGTGGAATCTTGGCGCCGAAGAATTACTCGGATATAAATCCGACGAAATTCTTGGCAAAAGCGTCGATATGTTGTCGCCGCATGAAAACAGGCGACAAATGCGTTCCATGGTAGTCGAAGTAATGGAAGGCGGCGCGTTGAAAAATCTTGAGTGTCAATTGATCACTAAAACGGGCAATATCGTCGCGGCATATGTGACCGCGTCGCCTATCCAAGATGAAGTGTCCGAAGTGGTCGGCGTTTCAATTATTGCGAAAGACGTAACCGATCAAAACCGATTGCTCAACATGTTGATCGAGAAAGAAAAACGTAGCGCACACCTTGAAGGATTGATCGAATCGCTGACGACCATTTCTCATCATATCCGTAACGCGGCGGCCGTTATTTCGACACGGGCGGAATTAGCGCGCCAGTTGGATGAGGTTCCGACCTATCATAATTTGACGGAAATTTGTGTTAAAGAGACGCGGCGCATTGCCGCCGTCATCGACAGCCTCAACGATATTGTACGCGAAGTCAAAGGTACGGACAACGACTTCAAAACGATTGAAATGAAAGGGGCGCCGTCTAAAATGATCGATATCGAAAAAAGCATTAAAGAAAAGCTTCAGCGGATCGATGAGGAATTTCGCTGATGCCTCCCGCTTCCCACCTGCGATCACCGCTGCAACACGTAAAAATAATTTTGGTGGAGCCGCAAACGCCGGGAAACGTCGGCGCCGTTGCGCGGGCTATGAAAAATTTCGGTCTCACGCAATTAGTGCTGGTCAATCCTTGCGATTACTTATCCGAAGAAGCCCGATGGATGGCCGTTCATGCCGAAGAAATTCTCGAAAGCGCACAAACTGTTAAAACGCTTGAGAAAGCTTTGGAAGGCGTGGTGTTGGCGGTGGCGACCACGGCTCGTAAACGTGATACGCATTTTCCTTCTTTTACGCCAAAAGAGACGGCTGAACGTATTTGTGAAGTCAGTGCGCATCAGCCGGTCGCGGTCGTTTTCGGGCGGGAGCGCAACGGCTTATTGAATGAAGAAATTTACCAGTGCCAGATCCAATCAGGCATACCGACTTTTCATCAGCATAATTCTCTCAATCTTGGCCAGGCGGTGATGGTGTATTTATACGAACTCTATCAAGCGACTCTGATCGGAAACCCGAATTTTATCTGGGATTATGCTCATCCGTCTCAGATGGAAAAATTGTACGCGCGTATTCAAAAAATTTTGGAACTCTCGGAGTTTAAATCCCGTAAAACCATCGATAATTTTATGCTCGGCGTCAAACGTGTGTTTGGCCGAACGCCCTTCGAAGACCGCGACGTGCGGTTATTCCACAAAATTTTCCAGGAAATAGAATTTTTCATAAAACACCGATCCAAAAAATAACGGGAGGATATCATGCGTGTATCGATAGTACTATGGTGCGTGTGGAGTGCGTCAATTTTGTTTTCACAAAATGCTTACTTTACAACCGACCCTTGTCTGACGCCGGACGGAAAATCCATTATTTTTTCTCATGAAGATGATTTATGGATGGTGTCATCCGATGGCGGCAACGCCGTACGGCTGACCGGAATGGATGGCAGGGAAACGAATCCACGAGTGTCGCCGGACGGTCAGTGGCTTGCTTTTACGGGAAATCAGGACGGCAACGCGAATATCTATGTCATGCCCATGAAAGGCGGGGATATTAAGCAACTGACGTTTTACGATTTAAATGATCTTGTCGATTCGTGGTCGTGGGATTCAAAATATATTTATTTTACATCCAGCCGATACAATAATTTTGCTGCTTACAAAGTATCGGTGAGCGGCGAAACACCGATCCGTTTGTTTGATAATTATTTTAATACGCCGCATCATGTTGTCGAACATCCTACGACCGGAGAATATTATTTTACCGAAACATGGGAGAGTACTTTTCAAGCGCCACGCAAGCGTTACAAAGGTGCGCATAATCCGGATATTGAAACGTACAATCCTAAAACCGGTGAATTCAAAGTTTTGACAACATACGAAGGGAAAGATTTTTGGCCGACGATTGATAGGAATGGCGGTGTTTTTTTTGTGTCAGATGAAGAAAACGGCGAATACAACCTATACACATTTACAGCAGGAAAAAAACAAGCGCTCACTAAATTCACCACCTCTATTCAGCGTCCAAATGTCAGCGCAAACGGCGAAAAAGTCGTTTTCGAAAAAGATTATCAATTGCATATCTACGATGTCAAAACAAAATCTACTCAGAAAGTGAGTATTCAGTTGCCGAGAAACAACAAACTTGTGTTGACGCAGTCGCTGAATACAGCGGGTAATATTACGAATTTCGATGTATCGCCTGACAAGAAAAAAATCGCATTCATCGCGCGGGGAGTTTTGTTTGTAGCCGACATCAAAGGTCAATTTATCCGTGAGATACCAACTCGTACTAAAGAACGTGTGACGGAAGTTCTGTGGGGTGATGACAATAACACACTGATTTACGTTCAGACCGTCAACGGCTGGCAAAATTTATTTACCATTACCGCTGACGGCAAAACAACCGAACAAGTATTAACGAACGAGCAAAGAAATAACCGTTCGTTGAATATGAGTAAGAGCCG
Source organism: bacterium (assembly GCA_019695335.1). Classification (NCBI taxonomy): domain Bacteria; species bacterium. The sequence goes on along the minus strand of JAIBAF010000008.1, from coordinate 67,492 downwards.
TGATAAGATAGTCTACCTGAGCGGGATCGATGAGCTGAGGTTACTGGATCTGAAGTCAAAGAAAAATGAGACACTGGTTAAAGATGAGTTCTGGGCTATTCAGAATGCCAATCCGTATTTTTCTCCGGACGAAAAGTATTTGGTGTATTCTCCTTACAGGAATTTCGAGCATGAAATTTTCATTTACGATCTTCAGAAACGTACTGCTGTAAATATTACCAATTCAGGCGTTACGGAAACCAATCCTTATTGGTCGCCGGACGGTAAATATTTGTATTTTTCTTCCAATCGTTTGAAACCGCGTTATCCTTTCGGTACACAGAGCAGCAAAATATATCGGATTCCTTTGGAAAAATTTGATGATGTGTTCAAATCTGATAAATATGATGAATTATTTGCCAAACAAGAAAAAGCAGACGATAAAAAAGATGACAAGAAACCTTCCGTTGTCGTTGCAATCGACTTTAAAGACATGATGGACCGAATCGAACAGGTATCACCGAACGCCGGTACGCAGGATGTTCCGGTGGTTTATACAAAAGATGCCGATGCCGTCGTGTTATATATTTCCGACCACGATGGAGGCAACCAATTTATCTGGAAGACGCTATATAAACCTTTCGAAGCTCCGAAGACGGAAAAAATAAAAAATACCGGTTCAAACAATCTCGGTATTTATTCCTGTGATAATAAGCCCTATGCGTTGATTGATGGTAACGTTTTTGAAATCAATCTTGAAACAAACGACGTTTCCAAAGTCAATTTGTCGGCGGCATTCGAACGTACATTTTCGGATGAATTTAGCCAGATGTTCTATGAAGCCTGGGCGAGTGTGAATGAAAATTTTTATGATGAACATTATCACGGCATCGATTGGAATGCGATGAAGAAGCGGTACGAAGCTTTTCTTCCGTACCTTGCGTCTCGTGCCAATTTACGTACGATCCTCAACGACATGTTGGGAGAACTCAATGCGTCGCATACCGCGTTTTTCAGTAATGGAACCGAAGAGAAAACATTTTATGCTATGAAAACGGCAGCATCCGGGATCATGTTTAAAGAAAATGATCCTTATGTCGTTGATCGGATCGTGGAGGGTTCACCAGCAGATATGAAGGGAAAAAACATTTTACCGGGTGACAGGCTGGTCTCGATAAACGGTATATCGGTGGATTCGAAAACCAATCGCGAGCGGTATTTCGTATCGCCCAAACAAGATGAAGAATTGGTGTTGACATTTCAGCGCGGCAGTGTTGCAAATACGGTTAAAATTCATCCCGTTACGTCCGGCGCTTTCAAAACATTGTTGTACGACGAATGGATCAGCCGGAATCGAAAGGCGGTCGATCAATTGAGTCAGAACAAAATTGGTTACGTTCATATGAAAAATATGAGCCAAGCCAGTTTCGATCAGTTCATGGTCGAGATGACGACAAAAGCGTTTGAAAAAGACGGGTTGATCGTCGACCTTCGTTACAATACCGGAGGCAACGTACATGATGAAGTGTTGAATTTCTTAAGCCAGCGTGCGTATATGAAATGGAAATACCGCGAAGGAAAATTTACACCGCAGCCAAGCTTTTCACCGTCCGATCAACCGATTGTACTTTTGGTCAACGACCAAAGTCTCAGTGACGCCGAATTGACGGCAAACGGATTTCAGTATCTGAAATTGGGCAAGGTGATCGGAACTGAAACGTACCGATGGATTATTTATACCTCGGGCACATTCCTAGTCGACGGATCATTTTGTCGTTTACCGTCGTGGGGTTGTTATACACTGGATGGGAAGAACATTGAAAAAAGCGGTATTGTGCCGGATATTGTGGTGAAAACAACGTTGAAAGATCGCGTGGAAGGAAAAGATCCGCAAATCGAGACGGCGGTGAATGAAATTTTAAAAGGGATTAAAAAATAAATTTTGCCTATCAGGATTCGACGGCCACACTTTCTAAAAGTGAATGAAAAATTTTGATGCCGTCATTCGCTCCTAATAGCGGATCGGAACATCGTTCAGGGTGTGGCATCATGCCGGCAACGTTGCCTTTATCGTTGAGTATACCGGCAATATTATTAACTGAGCCGTTGGGGTTGGCTTCATCGGAAATGTCGCCACTTTCGCTGCAATAGCGGAAAAGTATGCGATTGGAATCTTCCAGCATCCGGATCGTATCGGCATCAGCAAAATAATTTCCGTCGCCGTGCGCAATCGGATTGATTAAAACTTCGTGCATAGTGCAAGTATTGGTAAAACGCGTGTCGGTATTTTCGACGCGAATCGCAACTTTTTTTCCTACGAATTTCAAATGGCTGTTACGTAGCAACGCACCGGGTAAAAGGCCGCATTCTGTCAAAATTTGAAAACCATTACAGATCCCAAAGACCGTTCCGCCAAATTTGGCAAACTCCACAACGTCTTGCATGACCGGAGCGAACCGGGCGATCGCGCCGGTCCGAAGATAATCCCCGTATGAGAAACCGCCTGGCAAAACCACCAGATCGAAATCTTTGAGATCGCGACGGTCTTTATGCCAGATACATTCCGTCGGCTGATCCAACACATCATTCAAAGTGTAAAACGCATCATGATCGGAATTGGATCCGGGAAAAACAATTACTGCAGCTTTCATAGAAGTTCCTTCTGGAGGTTACTTTCTGGAGTTGTGCGAATATACTTTGCGGCGAAGTCTGTTGCAAGATTTTTTTGGTTGTCAATAGCATGAAAATTAATCATGGATTTCATGTTTCTTTTGATTCGGATTGAAAGTATGGATCTTGGCCCGATTGACGATAAAAACGGAAAAAATAGCTGCGAAAATTAAAGGAATAAGCATTTCATAATTTCGGCAAATCTCGAACACGACCAGCGCTCCCGTTAAAGGGGCGTAGAATGTACCGGCGATCAGCGCCGATGCACACACTAAAGCATATACACCTGGAGCTGTTCCCGGAATCAGATAAGCGATGCCTGTTCCGAAACAAAATCCGAACATAGCGCCGGTTTTCATAGCCGGAGCAAACGTACCGCCCTCTCCGCCGCTCCCCAAAGTTATTGCAGCCGAAACAGGCTTCAGTAAAATCGTTAAAGCGCTAATCCATAGAATACCATTACCGGCTATTGCTTTATTGATCGGATCGTAGGTAGTTTCTAACATGGTAGGCAATGCGGCCAAGATCGAACCGGCCAATAATCCTCCGATAGATGGTTTCCATATATCAGGTAGTTTTCCCAGTACGCGTTTGATAGTAATGACAGTCAGCCGGTATGATTTAAGAAAAAAAATTGCTACGCCGCCGCTGATCATTCCTGCCAAAGCCAACAACAGATAATCGGTGAATGTGATTGAAACGACCGGCGGTTCGACTAGCAGCGCATTGTTACCCAGAAAAAAACGGGCCGTTGCGGTGGCCATGACTGAAGATATGACGATCGGCACGAAACTTTGTAAATGAAGTTGCCCGACAATGACTTCCACCGCAAAAACGATTCCGCCCAACGGCGCATTGAAAATACCGCCAATAGCCGCCGCTGCCCCGGCCGCCGACAGAAGTTTTAAATGATCGGTGCGCAGTTGCAAAAGTTGACCGATACGTGAACCGAGTGAAGCTCCGAGAAGGATTGTCGGCGATTCACGCCCTGCACCCCCGCCCGAACTGATCGATAATGCGGCGTTCAGCATCGTTTTAACCGCATGTAATCCGCGGATTATACCTTTTTCATAATGCATGGCATATACAACGGTCGGAATGCCTTCACTGTTCAGATTTTGAAATACGGTACGATTAAGTAGTCCGACCGCAAGACCGCCAAGGCCGGCAATGAAAGGAAAGGCTAGAAATCGCATCAGGGGAAATTCAGAAGTCGCGACAAAAATTGAATGGAAAACACTTTCAAACGACAACATCATCCAGTGAAAGACTACGATAAATAAGCCAATAACGACACCAATGACCGTAGCTGATAAAAGAAGCCCTGCGTCCGTGTGACGCAACCTTGAAAAAAGCTTAGCATAGTCAATGACGCCCGACGTCCATTGAGCGAGAAGCTTGTTAAAACGCGAAGATCTCGAAGTTTTTTTTTCCGCTTTAGTAACTGAATCCATGTTTATTACTAATAGAAAAAAAATCAGTTCGATGCAATCATTATTTTAAAGAATCATTTGAAAAAAAACTTAAAGCCTGTAACCCTTATCAGGTTTAACATAGGCGTATAATTCTTTACCCATTTAGGCGGCCCAAAATCCCGTTCATCAATTGATGAACGGGAAAAATTGTATTCATTAATTTTCTTTCATAGGTAGAATTTGATTCCAGTGCATCCATAGTAGTATGTTGGTTACCTCGAAAATGCATTATTCATTAACACTACATTGAACTGTCTTTGTCACGGTATAACTTTGCACTCCTTTAGTGAATGTTGCCGTCCAGATTACTTGGCCTGTTGGCCAAATACCATATTTCCGATTTACGGCAATTTTTCCCCAAGCTGAAGATGAACAATTACTGTAAATAAAAACATCAACATTGGAGTTTGTACCGACAGCCTGATAACTCATACATACCGAATAACCTGCAATTACCGGATCTGCACCATCTACTAAGGGATTATAGTCACAAAATCCTGAATAAGTAGGCGGCAATGTACCCGGTGAAACAGTTGGACATCCTGAAATCAAAAATACAGGTAGAGGGGGCGGTATTTCAAAAGTTGCAGAACATACGGGTGGTTCAAGAGGTTGTTGTATTTGTTCTGCGGTTAAAACCCGATAAATAGCGACTTCATAACTTCCAGGTTCGAATCCTGGATAGCTCCCATGTCCATCATAAGTATAAGCCGCCATACTATAGAGAGAATTCATAGCATCACTATTATCAGTATCCGAAACCTGACCTAAGTTTTGTGAAGAGGATATAGGCAGAGAATAGGATACTGAAATTGTGTCGCATTCGCCATCTCCGATCCGTCCACCCAGCCAAGTATTTCGATGATCAACTCCATAATATTTGTCCAGATGTTCTTTATAAGGGGTGCCTGCTATTACATAACCGTTGTCCCATGGCGGCGAAATTCTCCTAATATCCATATGAATGTAGTATATAGAGCCATTTGATTTACTAGCTCCTCCCCCTCCCTCACCACAATCATTATTAAAAGTGGCTGATATTATTACAGAATTTCCATTGACAACGGCTGAACTAACATTGGTCGTTGATAATAATGAACTATTGATAGCTGCTCCTGGATCTGATCTTGGATCTGTATTTTCTTCGCCTGAACAGGCTGTTAATAAGAAGCAGATCCCCATAAAAAAAACTGTAAAGTAATACATTAACTTTCGCATATTTCTTCCTCCTCGATGTTGATGAATAGATCGTGTTTATACCGACTAAAACAGCATTACGAAATTCGAAATCCTGATAATCGATTTTGTAAAAAAAGATCACGATCGCGATTGAAAAAAAAATTAAAAAATAGAGAAACCGATGGTTCCTTTCTTGAGGTATTGTTGGTAAAGAATTTGTTGGCCCCATGATAACAATTGTAATTGGAGTCTTATTGCAGTTTAATCTATTTTTTGATAGATTTCACCACGTTTTTTAATTAAAAATGCCAGATATGAAACGATGGTGGAGTGGTGTTTGTCTTTGGTTGCCGTTGTCATTGGCGGCGCAGACAGTTACAGTCAAAGTTGATGTTGATCGCGACAGCATCGGCATCGGTGAGCGCATTGTCTATAGTATCACGACGGAGCATCCGAAGAATATCACGCTGTTGGGTGAAGCCATAACGGATTTGACGCAATTCGAAATCGTGCAGGTTCAAAAACATCAACCCGCCGATCAAGGCGCGTTGATTAGCGAAAAAACAGAATACACCATTACGACATTCAGTGTTGATACGTTCATTATTCGTGCGCCGAAAATTGCTTTCCTATTGGGTGGAGATACGCTGTCAGCCGAAGGACAACCGAAGTTGGTTTTTGTAACCAGCGTTCTGGATACGGCGATCAAAGATATTCGTCCTGAAAAACCTTTGATTGCCGGAAAGATTAACTGGACAATGCTGGTTTTGATAGGCGTGGGATTACTGTTGATTCTCACATTGATCGTGTACGGAGCCTATCGATTATACAAACGCTACCAGACTAAAAAAAATCAACATGGCCAATACATATCGCCGGTGCCGTTGCGTTCGCCTGAAGAAATTGCTATCGAGAACTTGGATGCTGTTCGTCAAAAACAATGGATTGAAAGAGGTGAATTCAAGATATTCCATATTGAAGTGTCGAATATTATCCGATTATATATCGAACAAAAATTTCAGATGCCGGCGTTGGAATTGCCCACGTCCGAATTGATTACTGAATTTCGCCGCAGGCGGTTGAGAGATGATAATTACTCGGCGCTGTTGAGAAGATTCTTAGAAGTATGCGACCTTGTTAAATTTGCAAAATATCAGGCATCGCAGCATGAGTGTAAAGAAGTCTTCGATCAGGCATACGACCTGGTTAGGATCAATATGGCTAATTTAGACACGCCACTTAACGTTGTAGAAAAAAATTAGAAAACATGACTTCAAAGCAAGCGAAAATCATAATTCACTAAGACATGTTTTAAAGGAATAGGATTATGCGATTTGGAATTGTCATCAATATCGACAAAGGTCATGTTTTCGGATTGTTGCATCCGTTTTTAAAAGAATTGCAATCCAAAAAAATCGACTTTGTGATCAATACTGAAGCTCAGGCCGCTTTTGCTGAATTTTCATGGCCGCGCATGAATGAATATTTGGATTTGGATACTTTAGTTCGCGACGTTGATTGTGTCCTGTCATTCGGCGGCGACGGAACATTGCTTTCAACCGCGCGGGCTGTGGGGGTTTTGCAGAAACCTATTTTGGGAGTGAATATCGGCAAACTGGGATTTTTAACGGAAGTTGAGGTCACAGAATTGTATCATACGGTTGAAAAAATTCAACACGGAGATTATCAAACCGAAGAACGCATGGTACTGGAAGCCAGTTGGGGTGATCCGTTGCGCAAAGATTTTGCATTGAATGACTTCGTCATTGTTCGCCGCGACGCTGCCCGCGTGATCAGAATTCGTGCAGAAGTGAATGGAGAATTTTTGAATACCTATACAGCCGACGGCCTGATTGTTTCTTCTCCCACCGGATCGACTGCGTATTCGCTTTCATCCAATGGCCCGATTCTGAGTCCGACTTTGCAGGCTTTTATTATCAATCCACTGTGTCCGCATACGCTGACAGTACGTCCATTGGTCATTAATTCCGATCAAGTCATTACACTCCATGTGGAAAAAGGCTATACGGCGCTTTTTTCTGCCGATGGGCAGGAAGAAGCGGAAATTGACGAAGGAACGATCGTCACGATTCGGGAGGCTGCGCATAAAGTTCATCTCATCCGCTTAGGCGAGCGAACTTTTTTTGAAGTACTGCGAGCGAAATTGCGTTGGGGTGAGGATGCAAGAAAAAGTGAATAGTAAATAGTTGGGAGTGTCACTTACTTGCTATTGACTGTTCTGGTTTTTTCGTGAAGAGAAATATTCCAACCAAACCTACCAAAGCCAATAATAATCCGACGATAACTACGGTTGTTTCCATGTGAGTCGTATCTCCGTACCACGCAATGGTTTCCGGCTCGAGATTATTGAATAGAATGACTGACCCGTTATTCATTCCATGCATAATAATCGTCGGGATAATGCTGTTCGTCCGCCACGCGACAATTCCCAAAAATAATGCAATAACAAAAATCTGAATGCCGCCCCACGGGTTAAGATGAATCATTGAAAAAACAAGGCTGGAAATAATAATGGCCGTCATTGCCGAATATTTTTTTTCCAAAGCGCCTTGAAACATGCCGCGCATCAACATCTCCTCGGCAAATCCTGCCGCGAGCACGGCGGCTAAGATCAGCAGCATTCCGTTTATCCAATCGTAAATTTGGAATTCTTCCATCAGTCTTTTCAGAATGTGGTCTGACATCAATTCCGGCGATAACGTGCCGATTGTCCGATCAAGAAATCCATTGATCATCGGCGCAATGATACGGTCGATCGCATCCGTTGCAACAAATAATCCCAATGAAAAAATCAATGTAGACAAAAGAACATTTGCAGAAATAGCGTTCATGCGAAACGTTGGCGCCAATAATTTTCGCTGACGTTTCATATAGAAAAAAGCGGGAAGAATAAAAGCCAATGTTCCGGTCAAAAGTCCGAATTTAGAAATGAAATTTCCAAGCCACGCTAATTTGGCGAAATAGGATACGGCAAAACTGGCCGCAGCAAACATCGATGTAACCATATAACCGAAGCCTACGCCTACGATCAGTAAAATAACCGACGATTTCAAACTGAAAGGAGTGGCATCGTGTGCGGCAAATTCCTGCATGTTATTTTGTGTCATGACTATTCTCCAGTTCGTCGGCGATGCGTCCGGCGTCGTACAAAACCCTCAACGCCGCAATAATACCGCCGGCGTGATTAGCGATCGCTCTTCCTGATTCGTCATTGCAAATAAAATTACCGACGAGGCCTTCGTTATTACCGTCATGCACGATTCCGACAACTTCGCCTTTGACATTGACAACGGGCGAGCCCGAGTTGCCGCCAATGATGTCACACGAACTCACAAAGTTTAAAGGGGTCGACAAATCGAGTTTATTTTTGCGATCCCAATAACGTTGAGGCAAATTGAACGGCGGCTTCTGTCCAAAGCCGAGGGAACGATCGTACCACCCGTAATAGGTCGTCATTGGAGCAGCCAAAGTTCCGTTCATCGGATAACCTTTGACAATACCGAAAGTGAGGCGCAACGTAAATGTAGCGTCCGGATATACATTTTTTCCGTACACTTCAAAACGTGCCTTACCGATTTTTTGAGACGCGGCTGATTCGACGCTTTGAACTTTTTCCGCATACGTTGTTTGAATCTCGTGAATAACAGGGTAAAGTTTACGAACAAACACGATCAATGCATCGTCGGATTTTTGAATGGCATCAGTGCCGCCTTCGATCAGGCTTTTACGAACTTGAACGTCGTTGAGCTTGGTTTTTGAGAAAATATCTCGGGCTACGTCGTCCGGCGAACGCCCGTTCAACGCTGTCTTCACAAATGGATCGTTGGCACCCAATTCCTCCAAAGTCAATTGAAGCCATGCGGCCAGTAGCCGTTCTTCAAGAGGTAAATAAAAAGGAACCGGCGATAACATCTGAAACTTAAATGATTCGAGTTGATCGTTATGAAAGCCGTAATTACGTACGTCGTCCAATTTTTGTATTTCTTCACTATATTTGATGATGGACAAGGCCTTGTCAGCTAACGTACGTGTAGGAATTCGGCGGTATTTAAACGGTTTGAATATCTCGGCGTATTTTTTTTGCACGTTGGCCATATCGGTCCAAGCGGATGCGTAATTTTTTTTCCATTCCGATTTTGAATCGATACGGTTGCGGAAGTCGGTTTCTTCGGCAACTTTTTTATTAAACAAGGTGGAATTTAATAATCCTTGATAGGCACCACTGTCGGCTTCTATAACGTTTTCGGTACCGGCAATAGCATTGATAACTTGGCTGGCTTCCGCTTTACCTAAACTGGCGTATTGCTTAAATACTTCGAGACGGCGGCGGGCAATTTTCAGGTCGGCCGGATATTCCAGATCGCGCCGGGTAATGATTTGTGCTACCGTCAAAAGCCTCTCTGTTTTTCCGGGATGTCCGGAAATAAATACTAATTCATCTTCTTTTGCTCCGGCACTGTTCCAACGTAAGTAATGGGTGCTTTGAGCAGGCTTATCGTTTTCATAAACTCGTACGAAAGCAAAATCGATTTCGTAGCGGGGATACGCAAAATTGTCCCATAAACTTCCATAAAACGCTACCTGCTGTTCGGGTGCAAAGACGAGCCGAACGTCGGTATATTTTTTATATCGGTAGAGCCAATATTCACCGCCATGATACAAAGTTACAACATCGGAACGCAATCCGGTGGATTCAAAGCTTTCTTTTTGAATGGCCGCCATTTCAACGGCACGTGCTGTAAGCGCTTCTTGCTCTTTCATGCCCGGTTTGGCCGCGCCCTGAATTCTTGCAGTAACATTTTCCATCGTTACGAGAACGTTCAGCTCAAGATCAGGGCATTTCAATTCATCCGCCTGTGAAGTGGCCAAAAAACCGTCGCGCAGTAAATCGCGATCGGCTGTCAGTAATTTCTGAAGTTGCCCGCGCACAACATGCTGGTTGGTCATGACCAATCCGTTGGAACTTACGAATGAACCCGATCCACCGTCATTAAATCTAACACTTGAAAGCCGCAAATGATCAATCCATTCCTGAGTAGGTTCAAACCCGTATTTCTCTTTGAGAATTTTGAATGGCAAATTGTCATATGTCCACATGCCTTCATCAGCAAAAACCGATTGAAAGGATAGCACCAGCGTAAGGAACAGTATTTTCCGAATCATATTTCACCTGTAAGTTGATGTATTAAAGCGCCGAAAAATAGGCATTTAAAATTTTGAGGGCAAGGTCAAACTTTCGTGTAAATCTGGTGGGTTTTACTTAAAAATACTTGATAAAGAATGATTTTTTTTAGGCATTTGCCGGCCTTCAAAAGGTCGAATTTAAGCTTGACTATCGGACAAAAAAAATATATCTTCACCGGCTTAAAATTTGATAAATGATTTATCGAATTGAACTTACGACTTCTTAATGAAGATTCGGATCGAAAAAATTTTAAGTTTAGACGACGGTGAACACCGGTTCCATTATGCGATACCGGGATCTGAACTTGGGATCGAACTCAAAGATTTTGAGGGTCATGAAATTTTCGACCGGGATGTCGTAACGAATGTTGTTCTTAATAAATCAGGTCATACGTATTACGTTAAATTCAGCGTTACGTCACAGGCGCATTTGTTATGCGACCGGTGTTTGGATGAAATTCGTCGGGAAATTGCCGGTGACTTTTCAATGGTATTTGCGGAATCACGAACCCGGACCGACGATGAAGACGCGGAAGTTCGATCGATCGATACGCGGCAAACGAATGATATCGTTTTAGACAAAGATGTAATGGATACCTTAATGCTCGCGATGCCTTCGAAGTCGCTTTGCCGTGAAGATTGCAAAGGCCTATGCCCTGAGTGCGGTGTCAATTGGAATGATAGCCTTTGCCGGCATTATGATGAAATTGTAAATGAAAAAATATAAACAGGAGGAAACATGCCTAATCCAAAACGCAGACATTCAAAGCAACGCCGCGATAAGCGCAGAACACATTGGAAATTGGATACGCCGGGATTATCGGCCTGCGCCAATTGCCATCAACCTAAATTACCTCACCGTGTTTGTCCTAATTGCGGTTACTATGATCAGCGGCAAGTTACGCTGACAAAAGAAGCGTAGTTCCAGGTCGAATTTTACGAATGCCTGTCCTTGTTATCATACTGATGCTGACACCGACAGGCACAGTTTTTTATGCAGGTTTCGTTTGATAAAACCCGTAAAAAGCGATAAGTTGCGGGTATCTTTTATATCATCCCAAGAGCGAGAACGATGAAAATCATAGTAGACGCCATGGGCGGCGACGAAGCCCCAAAAAAAATCGTAGACGGAGCGGTGGAAGCCGCGAGGGAATTTCTATCGCAGGGCCACCAGGTTATTCTGACCGGTCATCGGGAAAAGATCATGGAGGAAATCCACCGTTGTGAGGGGAATGATCTGGTCGGTAAAAGCATCGATATCGTTCACACGGATGAAGTGATCGGAATGTGCGAATCGCCGACGACGGCCTTACGTGAAAAAATGCATTCATCGATTCATATTGGAATTGAAATGGTTAAACGCGGCGAAGGTGATGCGTTTGTCAGCATGGGCAATACAGGCGCAGTGATGGCTTGCGGGTTGATGGGACTTGGTCGTATCGAAGGTGTACAACGTCCAACCATCGGCGCTTTTTTTCCGACCATCAAAGGCAAGAGTCTGGTACTCGATGTCGGCGCAAATGTTGATTCAAAACCTGTTCACTTATTGCAATTCGGTGTGATGGGAAGCATATACATGCACGCGATGATGAATATTCCTACTCCTAAAGTCGGACTTCTGAGCATTGGCGAAGAAGATTCCAAAGGCGACAATCTGACCATCCAGGCCAACCAGTTGTTTCGTGAAAAACAATTATTCGAATTTGCCGGCAACGTTGAGGGACGCGATATTTTGATGGGTTCTTCCGACGTTGTCGTATGCGATGGGTTCGTCGGTAATGTCGTTTTGAAAATGACTGAAAGTTTCGTGAAAGTGTTGCAGCAAAAAATCGGCGGGTTTGCCCAGCAAGCCGGAGCTGAAGCCGGAAAGACATTCAAAGAATTTTTCACTAAAAGCATGAGCGATTGGGATTACCAATCGCACGGCGGTGTGCCGCTGCTTGGCGTCAACGGCGTCGTTATCATCGGCCACGGCAGTTCCTCCGGTAAGGCGCTCTACCGTGCTATTCATGTAGCCAAGGAAATGGTTGAGAAAAAAATCAATGAAGTTATTCGTGAAAAAATAAAATTATCCTAACTGAAAGTATTGCGTGGAAAAAAAGAAATTTCGTGCCGCGATAACGGCCGTAGCTCACTGGGCGCCGGATAAATTGTTGACGAACGCCGATCTCGAAAAAATGGTCGATACCAACGACGAATGGATTACGTCGCGTACCGGCATCAAAGAACGCCACATTATGGAAAAAGGCGCTTCGTCCGATATGGCCGCGGAGGCGTGCAAAGTGCTATTTGAAAAACATAAGATCAATCCCGAGGAAATCGACGTGATCGTGTTTGGTACCGTGACGCCGGATATGATGTTTCCTTCGGCAACCTGTTTACTTCAAGCGAAAACAGGCATGACGAATGCATGGGGATTCGACGTATCGGCCGCTTGTTGCGGGTTTGCATATTCTCTGGTCATCGGAGCGCAATTTATCGAAAGCGGCTCGGCCAAAAAAGTTCTGGTCGTGGGCGCCGATAAAATGAGTTCGATCGTGGACTATACTGATCGCAATACGTGCATCCTTTTCGGCGACGCTGCCGGAGTAGTATTGCTTGAACGTACTGAAGAAAAGAACGTGGGCATACTGGATTTTTACAACACCATTGATGGTAATGGGGCTCAATATTTGAATATGCCTGGCGGTGGCAGCTTGAACCCGCCGACGCATGAAACCGTCGACAAGAAAATGCATTACGTGTTTCAAGATGGTAAAAATGTTTATCAATACGCCGTCAAAGGTATGTCCGAGGCATCTGCGCTGATTGTAGAACGCAACGGTTTGACCGGCAAGGATGTGGGATTATTCGTACCGCATCAGGCTAACAAACGGATCATTGATTCCGCGGCTCAAAGAATGGGATTGAATGAATCGCAAGTCATGGTGAATATTGATCGATATGGCAATACGACGGCAGCGACCATTCCGATTTGTTTATCGGAAGCGGTCAGTACCGGTCGTTTGAAAAAAGGAGATATTGTCGTGATCGCGGCCTTTGGCGGAGGATTTACCTGTAGCAGTATTTTATTGAAATGGGCGTACTAACTAAAACTTAATATGTCAAAAATAGCATTTATATTTCCGGGACAAGGTTCGCAATATATTGGTATGGGTAAAGATTTTTACGATTCTTTCCCTGTAGCTAAAACGATGTATGACAAAGCGAATGAAATTTTAGGATTTGATCTTATTAAGACTTCATTTGAAGGCCCTGAAGACGCATTGAAACAAACGAGAGTAACGCAGCCTGCAATTTTCGTTCATAGCATCGTGACGCTTGAAATATTAAAAGAAAAATTTAAAGACATGAGTTTTCAAATGTCGGCCGGACATAGCTTAGGCGAATATTCGGCTCTGGTGGCGGCCGGAGTTCTGTCGTTTGAAGATGCTTTGAAAATTGTCAAAGTTCGTGCAGCAGCTATGCAACATGCCGGCGAAGTCAACAAAGGTACCATGGCCGCCGTAATTGGTATGGATGCAGAACCACTTGGAAAAATTTGTTGTGAAGCGTACACGTCCGGCATTGTGCAGTGCGCTAATTATAATTCGCCCGGTCAAATTGTGATTTCCGGGTCGATCGAAGGCGTCAAAAAAGCGATGGAGTTGGCCAAAGAAAAAGGCGCACGAATGGTCAAAGAATTAGTCGTCAGCGGTGCTTTCCATTCGCCATTAATGGAAAGCGCTAAAGAAGAAGTACAGAAATTATTAAACACTATGGTTTTCCGGGATACCGCTTTGACGGTTTATCCAAATGTAACAGCGCGCGCGGCTCAATCCGGCAATGAATTTAAAAAACTATTAGTCGATCAGATTACTGCTCCTGTCAAATGGCATGAAACCGTTGTCAACATGATCGCCGACGGTGCAAACAAATTTTATGAAATCGGTCCAGGCAATGTACTGCAAGGATTGGTTAAACGTATCGATAAGAACATTCCGTGTGAATGCATTGGCAAGGCGGATGAATTAGTAAAGTTCCAGCATTAATGGTACTGCGTGATAAAGTAGCGGTAGTGACCGGTTCGTCTCGCGGAATCGGCAAGGCTATCGCGCAATGTTTTTTGACAAACGGTGCAACGGTGGTGATTAACGGCCGGGATGCGGAGCGGTTGAGAATCGCCGAACAGGAATTGCGTTCATTCGCTTCGAACGATCATTTGCAGGCTGTGCAGGCGGACGTTTCCGACTGGACTGAAGCTAAAAAACTGTTTGATACTGTGCAGGAAAAATTTGGTCGTTTGGATATTTTAGTTAATAACGCAGGCGTATTTAAAAACAGCTTATTGGCGCGGATGAATGAAGATGAATGGGATTGGGTGCTGAAGAATAATCTAAAAAGCGCTTTCATCTGTTCACGTCTGGCTGCTAAAACAATGATGAAACAACGATACGGAAGAATTATCTACATGTCATCCGTCGTGGCGCTCGGAGGCAACCCGTTTCAAGCCAATTATGCCGCTTCCAAAGCCGGTATTGACGGATTGATGATGGCTACGGCAAAAGAACTGGCGCCCTACGCGATAACGGTTAATTCCGTCGCGCCCGGGTATATACTTACCGATATGACGAAAGATTTTTCTGAGCAAACAGTCGCCGAAGTATTGAAATATATTCCGTTGGGAAGATCGGGTACTATTGACGAAGTAGCTTATACAGTAAAATTTCTGGCTTCGGATGAAGCCGCGTATATTACCGGTCAGGTAATTCAGGTTGACGGCGGGCGCGTCATACGATAATGGAAACTCAGATAAGATTTTATAATAAGGGAAGAAACATTCACATAACCTTCATTAAGGAGAAATGATCATGAGCAAAGAAGAAATCGAGAAAAAAGTAAAAGAGATCATCGTCAAGAAACTTGGCGTGACGGAAGCTGAAGTAACACCGGCTGCTTCTTATGTTGAAGATTTAGGTGCGGATTCACTGGATCAGGTTGAGTTAGTAATGGAATTCGAAGATTCGTTCAGTCTCGGCGAAAAAATTCCGGAAGAAGAAGCAGCAAAACTCACCACTGTCGGTTCGACTATTGAGTATTTAGTTAACAAGTTAGGTAAATAATATAACCGCTTGGTTTATAATTTGTAAGAATAACCGGATAGGATTTATAAAGCAGGTTTTATAAATCCTATCGGTTTGGTTTTTCCAATCAAACATTTGGCAAGTAAGGAGTCGTTCATGCAAAAACGTCGGGTCGTCGTGACCGGAATAGGCGCTGTCACTCCCATTGGTAATAGTGCTGATGAGACGTGGAAGGGAATGCTGGAGGGCCGAAACGGTGTAGACATGATCACGCTTTTTGATACGAAAGATCACGTAACCAAATTTGCAGCGGAAGTAAAAAATTTTGATGCCGGTCAATACATGGATAAAAAAGAGATCCGTCGTAATGACCGGTTCACGCATTTTGCCATAGCAGCGGCAAAAATGGCTATTGACGATGCCAAGCTTGATGCCAAATCTCTGGATGCCAACCGGATCGGTTGTATTATCGGTAGTGGTATCGGCGGATTCAATACATTCGAAGAACAATTTGAAACGTATTTACAAAAGGGCGCACAAAGGGTCAGCCCGTTTTTCATTCCCATGATGATTATTGACATCGCTGCCGGACAGGTGGCTATTATGTTTGGTCTTAAAGGGCCGAATTATGCTACCGTTTCAGCATGTGCGACGGGCAGCCACGCGATTGGCGATGCCTTCATGTTGATTCAACGCGGTGACGCCGACGCGATGGTATGCGGCGGCACGGAAGCGGGAATCTGCCGCATGGGAGTTGCCGGATTTAATGCTTTAAAGGCTTTGTCTACACGTAATGACGATTTCAAACACGCCAGCCGTCCTTTTGACAAACATCGCGACGGATTCGTCATGGGCGAAGGTTCGGGAATTGTCGTCATTGAAGAACTGGAACACGCTTTAAAGCGCGGCGCTAAAATCTATGCGGAAATTGCCGGCGTCGGTTATACCGATGATGCCTATCATATTACGGCGCCCGCTGAAGGCGGTGAAGGCGCTGCCCGGGCTATGACCATTGCTCTAAAAGATGCAGGACTTAAACCTGAAGACATCGATTATATCAATGCGCATGGTACTTCGACGGAATACAACGACAAAAACGAGACCGCCGCTATCAAGACTGTTTTCGGCGAGCATGCGTATAAGTTACTGGTCAGTTCGACCAAATCGATGACGGGACATTTACTTGGCGCTGCAGGTGGCGTGGAATTCATTGCGATCACGATGGCTGTTCATCATTCGGTAGCGCCGCCGACGATCAATTATGAAGAACCGGATCCGGAATGCGATTTGAATTATATACCGAATAAAGCGATCGAGAGAAAAATTAATGCCGCTATCAGCAATACGTTTGGATTCGGAGGCCACAATACATGTTTGGCCGTAAAACGCTACGTACCGTAGATTACAGGTAGCAGATGCAGATAGTCAATGACTTCGAATAAACAGATTTCAAAAAACTCCGGGAACCTTCTATCGAAGCTGAAACAATTTTTTTTAGGACGTGGTTTTCTACAGCGTCCGAAAGAGATTAAGAATGACCGGATATTGAGGGAACAATTATCGCGTCTGGAAAAAAACATATCCTACTCGATCAATAATCACCAGCTTTTTGTACAATCATTAAAGCACCGTTCGTATCTGAATGTGACTAATGCCGAACGCATTACATCTTACGAACGGCTGGAGTTTTTAGGCGATTCGATTCTGAATATGATCGTTTCTGAAAGTTTATTTCGTCAGTTTCCGGACAAAGAAGAAGGTGAATTGACCAAATGTAAAGCTTTATTGGTCAATAAAAAAGTTTTGGCGAACTGTGCTGAACGGATCAATTTGGGTGACTTTGTACTCCTGAGCGAAGGTGAGCAGCGTTCGGGAGGCCGAAACCGCCCTTCGATCTTATCGGATGTTTTAGAATCTTTGATCGGCGCTATTTATCTGGACAGCGGGTTTCCCGAAGCGAAAATGTTTATTCAAAAATTTGTGTTAGTCGATATGATGCGGGTGTTGAGCGATGAAATGAATACTAATTTTAAAGGCGAACTTTTGGAATTTAGCCAAAGTAGTGAGTGGGGTATGCCGCATTATATTGTCATTAGCGAAACAGGGCCTGAACATAGTAAACAGTTTACCGTCGAAGTGAAAATAAAAGATGAAGTATATGGAACAGGAAAAGGTATGACGAAGAAGGACGCAGAGCAGCAGGCTGCGCGTGAAGCCTTAAAAAAAATCAAACAAAGTTCAAATTAAATATTCGGAGATGACCGTGAAACGTATTTGTGTGGTTGGAACAGGGTATGTCGGCTTGGTGTCCGGCGCTTGTCTTGCCGATTTTGGCAATCATGTGATTTGTGCGGATATTGATCTCGACAAAATTAATAAGTTGAAACAAGGCATTATTCCGATATATGAGCCCGGCTTGGAAGAAGTCGTCAAACGCAATGTTGAAAAAGAAAGGCTCTTCTTTTCGAACGACGTTGCCGCTTCCATTCGTGATACCGAAGTGATTTTTATTGCTGTAGGAACTCCGCCGGGAACGAGTGGCGAGGCTGATTTGTCCATTGTATTTAAGGTGGCTGAAAATATTGCTGCCAATTTAAACGGTTATAAAGTAGTAGTGACTAAAAGTACCGTTCCGGCGGGAACCGGAATGAAAGTTAAAAAAATCATCGGGCAGAAAGCGCCTAAAGGCTCGGAATTTGACGTAGTATCCAATCCGGAATTTTTGCGCGAAGGTTCGGCGGTGAATGATTTTTTAAGACCGGACAGAGTGGTCATCGGAAGCACCAGCGATCGTGCAACGGAAATTATGAAAGTTGTTTACCGACCTCTCTATCTAAATGAAACGCCTATGGTGATAACGAATGTCGAATCTTCAGAAATGATTAAGTACGCTTCAAATGCTTTTTTGGCTGTTAAAATTTCTTTTATCAATGAGATCGCTAATATCTGTGAAAAAATTGGCGCCGATGTGAAAGTGGTCGCTAAAGCCATGGGGCTGGACGGTCGCATTAGTCCAAAATTTTTGCATGCAGGCGGCGGTTTTGGAGGTTCTTGTTTTCCTAAAGACACCCAAGCTTTAGTCAAAACGGCGGAAGAAACCGGCGTGCAAAATCTTGTTGTACGGGCGGCTATCGAAGCCAACGATCATCAAAAACATGTGATGGTCAATAAGATCAAAACATTGGTGGGCGATTTGAAAGGCAAAACAATTGGCCTTTTAGGGTTGGCTTTCAAGCCCAATACTGATGATATCCGTGAAGCGACAGCGTTGGTTATCATTGAAGAAATGCTCAAAGCCGGGGCGAATATAAAAGCCTATGATCCGGTGGCCCATGAAGCGACCAAAAGTATTTTTCCAAACATTGTCTATGCTAATAACGCCTACGATGTGGCTAAAGATGCCGATTGTTTGGTACTGGTTACAGAATGGAATGAATTCCGTGAGCTTGACTTGCCCAAGATTAAGAGCTTGTTAAAAAAACCGAATTTGGTCGATTGTCGCAATGTCTATAACCCTGATGAAGTGAAGGGACTGGGGATCAATTATCTCGGGGTTGGACGCGGTTATGCACCAATAAACTCTTGATTTACTGTGCTAAAAAGTTTACTTTGCGCGCACTTCAAATAACAAAACGGAGTCTATGGAGAGTTTACAAAATAAAATCAAAGACAAAAAAGCCGTGATCGGTGTCGTCGGGTTGGGGTATGTCGGATTACCGCTCGCTGTTGAATTTGCCGCCAATGGCTATCAAACTTTAGGGATCGATCTTGACGAACAAAAAGTGAAAAATGTCAATGAAGGTCGCAATTATATCGAAGATATTCCTAACGATCGGTTTGCGAAATGCCATCAGTCAGGACTTTTAAAAGCGGCATCCGATTATAATAAGGTAAAAGAACTGGACGTTATTTACATTTGCGTCCCGACGCCCTTTACTGACAATAAGGAACCCGATGTTTCTTACATTGTTAATTCAGCGGAAGGAATAGCAAAAGGTCTAAGAGACGGACAATTAATCATTTTGAAAAGTACAACCTTTCCTGAAACCACTGAAAAAATCGTTCAACCGATTCTCGATCGTACCGGGAAAAAAGTTGGCGTGAATTATTATTTGGCATTTTCTCCTGAACGCATCGATCCGGGAAATAAAAAATTTACTACGGCTAACACACCCGTAGTCGTTGGAGGCGTGACGAAAACGTGTACTGAATTGGCCTGCCTGATCAACTCACAAATCATTGAAAAAGTCGTGCCGGTATCCAATCCGCGAGTCGCTGAAATGTGCAAGTTACTCGAAAATATATTTCGTAGTGTTAATATTGCATTAGTGAATGAGCTTGCGCAATTATGTGATCGAATGGGTGGTATCAATATGTGGGAAGTCATTAGTGCCGCCGCCACTAAGCCGTTTGGATTTATGCCGTTTTATCCGGGTCCGGGCATCGGCGGACATTGTATTCTGATTGACCCATATTATCTTTCATGGAAAGCCCGCGGGTATGATTTCCATACGAATTTTATCGAACTAGCCGCCGAAGTTAATGAAAATATGCCGTTTTATGCCTATTCAATGATTGTTGAAGCGCTGGCGATGCGTGGTGCGGCTTTATCCAAAGCTAAAGTTCTTGTGTTAGGGGCTGCGTTCAAAAAAGACGTCGACGATATTCGCCATTCTCCGTCACTGAAAGTCATGGAAATCATGATTCAAAAAGGTTTCGGCGAAGTGATGTACAATGATCCACATGTCCCGGAAGTTGAATTATTTGGAAAAAAATTCCGTTCACAAATTTTATCAAAAGAATTTCTGAGTAGTGTCGACTGTGTTTTTGTTGGGACGGATCACAGTTCATACGATTTCAAAATGATCGTCGAAAATAGCAAAGTGGTTGTCGATGCTCGTAATGCCACCAAGGACATTACACAATATCGAGAAAAAATTGCGTTACTCGGATCAGGCCAGTGGGATCACAAACTCTAAAAAAGGGAGCCGTTCTTTGAAACTATTGTGTGTTGCAGGTGCTCGTCCGAATTTTATGAAAATTGCGCCTATCCTGAGAGAAATGAAAAAGCATCCATCACTTCAACCGAAACTGGTGCATACAGGGCAACATTACGATAACAAAATGTCGGATATTTTTTTTAAGGAGTTACAAATACCTGAGCCCGACATTCATCTCAATGTTGGTTCCGGAACTCATGCTGAACAAACAGCCGAAATCATGAAACGGTTTGAAACCGTTGTGCTGCAGGAAAAACCGGACTGGGTTGTCGTATTGGGTGATATTAATTCGACGTTGGCTTGTTCAGTAACAGCTTCAAAGCTCCATGTACCGGTCGCGCACGTTGAAGCCGGATTAAGGAGCTCTGATCGTTCGATGCCGGAAGAAATTAACCGACTGGTCACGGATGCAATCGCCGAAGTTCTTTTTACAACTGAAAAAAGCGGTAACGAAAACTTATTAAAAGAAGGAAAATCGGAAAAACAAATATATTTTACCGGCAACGTGATGATTGATTCACTTGTATTTGCTCAACCGCAAATCAGCCAGTCACAAACAGCAGCCAATCTGAAACTCTCTGAGAAATCATATTGTATTACGACACTTCACCGACCGTCGAATGTTGACAATCTGAAATCATTATCGAAAATTTTTGAAATATTGCATGCAATCCAATTAAAGTTACCAGTTGTGTTTCCAATTCATCCTCGTACACGGAAAATGATTGAGACGTTTGGCTTAACGGATAAAGTTGCAAAAATGAAGAATCTAAAGCTAATGGATCCTGTGGGATATTTTGATTTTGTCGGTTTAACAGCCTATGCAAAAATGGCTATTACAGATTCAGGAGGGCTGCAGGAGGAAACGACTTACTTAGGCATTCCTTGCCTTACGATGCGGGAGAATACGGAAAGGCCGATTACAATTGAAGTCGGAACGAATACGCTTGTAGGTTTGGATGAACCATTGATTCACAAAAAAGTTGATGAAGTTTTGAATGGAACTTATAAAAAAGGGAATATCCCAGAATTATGGGATGGTCGTGCGGCAGAGCGTATTACAAATGTTTTTATTAAACTGGCATAAATCGAATGACAATGGATATTTTTAAGAAATTTTTTTTTGCGATATGTTTTTTGATCATTGTAGGCTCAGTGAATGGTCAGTTTAAATCTTCGACATCCGCGACAGATAAAAACAATCAATCCAATCAAAGACAATCTAATCAGCCAAGTTCTCTGACTTCCGCCAATACGAGCGGAAATACAGTATTGGAATCTATCATAGATCCCGATCAATATTATGTCGGACCGGGCGATCAATTCGTTATTTCAATTTGGGGGCAAGTCAATGAGTCCTTTCCTTGTTTTGTCTCTCCGGAGGGTATGATAGTCATTCCGTCTGTAAAAGAAATTGATGTGCGGAATCTTACTTTGTCTCAGGCAAAAGCCAAGATGAAAACTGAGATTACAAAAGTGTATGTCAATACGGATGTTTCCATTAATCTTCTTGCCATCCGAACTTTTAAAGTCAATATAACCGGCCTGACACGGCTCAATCAATCGGTAATTGTTTCGTCCGTTGATCGTGTTTCGGAAGCTATCAGGCAGGCCGGTGGTTTTGCGGACTCTTTGAAATCGTCACAACGCAATATACAGTTGCGGAGGAAGGATGGCTCAATCGTTCGTGCCGATCTCATTCGTCGTAACAACACCGGTAATGTTAGTTGCGATCCTTCGCTATCCAATGGCGATGTTATTTTCGTACCTCCGGTGATGGCATGGGTTGGCGTATATGGCGGAGTTCATATTCCTGACGTTTACGAATATGTTCGCGGAGAGCGGATTTCTGATCTGATCGAATTGAGCGGCGGGCTTGAGTTTGGCGCCGATTCGAGTGAAGTGGAATTAGTTCGCTTTAAAAACGATACAGGCCGGACAACTGTCAGTTATGTTTTGTCGCTGAAAGATATCATGCATGGGGATACAACCAAAGACATGCGAATTTTACCCGATGACAGAATTTTCATCAAAAAGCAATCAATGTTCCATCCCAAGGCTGTCATGACCGTCATGGGTGAAGTTATACATCCCGGAACATATCCGATTATTGAAGGAAAGACACGGATCAGTGAAGTCATCGAAGCGGCCGGAGGGTATACACAATTTGCTTCCATAGGAAGAATGCAGCTTTATCGTGATAAATATACTGAAGGATCCGATAAGGAATTTGAACGCCTAAAATTGACTCCCATTCAGGATATGAATGAAATTGAAAAAGCGTATTTTAAGGCAAAAACGCGTGAAACATTTCCGACAGTTCAGACTGATTTTAGGAAGTTAATGGCTAATGGCAAGGCGGATCCGAACTATGATATTCTGGTGAAGAATAATGATTCCTTGTACGTACCTTCCATAAAAAAAACCGTCACGATAGTCGGCGGCGCCTTGTTTCCAGGTATCCTAGATTGGGAACCTAATAAAAATTATAAGTATTATATTCAAAAAGCCGGCGGATATAAAGAATATGCGAAACGCGGCGATGTTAAAATTATTAAAGCATTAGCGCAACGATGGGAGGATGCCGACAACAGCGATATCATTGAAGACGGGGATGTGATCTTTATTCCGGAACGCGATCCAAAAGACGGTTGGAAGGTATTTCTGGATACCTTGTCCGTTGTCGGTCAATTGGCTGCTATCACATCGACAATAATTTTAGTTTACTTCACGATTAAGAACAATTAATGAGTAACTTCCAAGATGACTGAAGTTCGTTATTTTGTAGATCCAAGTGCGGTTATCGATGATCGAGTGGAGATCGGTGAAGGAACAAAAATCTGGCATTTTAGTCATGTGCAATCCGGCGCTAAAATTGGAAAAACATGTGTGTTAGGTCAGAATGTCAATATTGGCAACAATGTTATTATCGGCAATTATTGTAAGATTCAGAACAACGTTTCAATTTATGAAAGCGTGGAATTAGAAGATTATGTATTCTGCGGGCCGTCGATGGTGTTCACGAATATTTTGAATCCGAGGTGCAAATATCCTCAAGCAGGGTCGCAATTTTATGTCAAAACACTTGTCAAAGAGGGGGCATCGTTGGGCGCAAATTGTACTATAATTTGCGGTCACACCATCGGCCGGCATGCCATGATCGGTGCGGGGGCTGTGGTGACCAAAAACATTCCCGATTTTGCTTTGGTAGTTGGCAATCCAGGTCGAGTGATCGGCTGGATGAGTGAAGCAGGACAACGATTGCATTTTGATAAAGATGGCTATGCTTACTGCGAGCGGTCCCAAAAAAAATATAAATTGGAAAATCATTCAGTGCGTGAAATTACCGATAACTAGATCTATGCAAGTACCCTTACTCGATCTGAAAGCCCAATACCGGTCAATTAAAAATGAAATCGATGAAGCGATTTTTCGTGTTGTCGAATCGCAACATTTTATTCTTGGTCAGGAAGTCGAGCAATTGGAAAACGCATTGGCCCATTACTTAGGATGTAAGTACGCCATCGGGGTTTCTTCCGGAACGGACGCTTTGCTGGTAGCGCTCATGGCCTTGGACATTCAACCAGGCGACGAAGTTATCGTACCGGATTATTCATTTTTTGCCACAGCCGGGGTTGTAGCTCGATTACAAGCGATTCCTGTATTTGTAGACATAGATCCGCTGACGTTTAACATCGATCCTGAGAAAATTCGTTCTCGAATCACAAAAAAGACCAAAGCGATTATGCCGGTACATTTGTTTGGCCAAAGTGCGGCGATGACAGAAATTATGGCCATTGCAAAAGAGTTTGATCTAAAAGTTGTCGAAGATGCAGCGCAAGCTATCGGGACTCAATATAAAGATGGGAAAAAAGTTGGTACCATCGGCGACATCGGATGTTTTTCTTTTTTTCCAAGTAAAAATCTTGGCGCATTTGGGGATGCAGGCCTGGTGACAATCAACGATCATGAACTTGCAGAAAAATTAAAAATTTTACGTGTCCACGGTGCCAAACCGAAATATCATCACAAATATATTGGCGGCAACTTCCGTATTGATGCGCTTCAGGCAGCGGTGCTGAATGTCAAATTGAAGTATCTCGATCAGTGGTCAGCTAAGCGCCGCAAAAATGCGGAATTGTATTCAAAACTATTTATCGAAGCCGGTTTAGCTGAAATTGAAGGTAAAACTGCTTTTGATACCAAGAATAAAATCTTATTGCCCAAAGCTATTTATAAAGACAATGGTCATCCAAATTATCATATTTACAATCAATATGTGATTCGGATTGAAAATCGTGATGAAGTTCAAAAACACTTATTGGGTAGTGGTATTGGGTGCGAAGTTTATTATCCTGCGCCGTTGTATAAACAGGAGTGTTTTGAGTATTTGAAAGCCGACCACAACGAGTTTACTAATTCGAAAGCAGCATCCGTTCAGTCATTGGCTTTGCCAATATATCCGGAAATGGAAGATTCATTAATTAAAGCTGTGATTGACAAATGTAAATCTGTGATAGCGGCTTAAGTTAACGAGTTAAGATATTTTTTTAAAAGATGGAAGAATCCGCATGAATATGCCCAATCGACATAACGGGAGGCAGCCTAAGGAACATGGCCTATTGTCGGGAGAAGGGCGAATCGTGCAATTTGCCAAAGAACATTATCGGAATACGGTCCATTTTTTTCGAGACGACTATCGCTGCCTCACGACCGCATGCTGGATGAAAATGTCATAGTTGTCAGCCCTCCAGTGAGCTGCCGCATTCTTAAAGAAGCAGGGTTACTCAATACTTGGAATACTAAGAAAAAAGCTGGCAAGGGCAAAGGCTTTAAACAGCCCGACGGACTCATCAAAAAGTTCAAATTCCTGTTGAGCATCATCTCGGAAAACCGATCCTTGTCATGTATGATGTAATGGAACGCATGGAAGGTAGTGAGGGTGCAATGGCAAAACTGGCTGGAAGATTGTGTATGAAACGAATCGCTTGCTGATTCATAAGTCTGAATGAAAGGATGGCTTAAGTGGATAATCCTTATGGGATGGAAAAAGCGAGTGTTAGGATAAGAAAAAAATAGTCGAATCTCTAACATATAGAGGAAATTGAAAATGAGAGATCAAACTAATCTTATCAAAGAAGATAAAAAAATGATAGACATTATTTTTATTTTATTTAAAAGAAAAAAAATCATCATCACATCGATGATTTTAATAATGTCAGTTACGGGAATAGTGACCTTGCTAATGAATAAATGGTTTGAATCCAAAGCGGTCATTTTATTGCCTGAAAAAACGTCGAACCCTTTGGAAATGCTGACTGGAAATTTGGGAATCGGGGCAAGTATCCTAGGCGGAGCTGCATTGCAAACTTCTAGATACATAGCTATTCTGAATAGCAGACGACTAAGGGAAGCTGTGATTAACCAATTTGATCTGATGGGCGTATATGATTCAAAAAACATGGAGGATGCTCTGGTAGAATTGGAAAAGAATTTTTCTGTGGAAAACGATAAAAAAAACGGAACGATATTAATTTCTATACTATATGCAAATGATCCGGAAAAAGCCGCTGAAATAACGAATTATGCGGTCGTAGAATTAGATGAGATTAATCGCGAATTGTCAACTGAACAAGCTCGATTTTCTAGAGTTTTTATTGAGCAAAGGTATAACAGTGCAAAAAAAGATTTGAGAAATGCAGAGGATTCCTTAAACGTTTTTCAAAATAAGTTCGGTGTAATAGCGCTTACGGAACAAACCAAGGTTGGAATAGAAGCAGCAGCAAAACTGCAAGCTGAGATTGTTTTAATTGAAACGGAGTATAATGTAAAGAAAAAAACTTTGGGTGAAAACCATCCCGATATTATAAGGCTTGAGTCCCAATTAGTAGAACTAAAGAAGAGTAAAAATCAAATGGAGTATGGAGGAATTGATTTAAGTGTTTTTATTCCATTTAAGAATACGCCGGATCTCGGTTTGCGTTATTTCAGACTATACAGAGAAGTTCAAATAAATAGTAAGATTCTTGAATTATTGGTTCCGCAATATGAACAAGCAAAAATTCAAGAAGCAAAAGATACTCCGACTTTGTTAGTTTTAGATAAGGCTGTGGCTGCGGATTATCCAGTAAAACCCAAAAAAAAAATTGTGGTAGTAGTTGCAGGGTTTCTAACTTTCTTGATGTTTGTTTTTCTAGCATTTAATAACGAGAGTATCAAAGTATTATTGCAAAAGGAAGATCCCAAATATCAGAACCTCAAGATATTGATCAAGAAAACAGGAGTGGATCGATTTGTATTATGAAAGTTTAACCGTAGTTAAAAAATAGGAAACAACTTTATGTTGGTTTTACAAAATCAAAACAGGAACTGTATTGAAAGACAATGTAGAACAATATATTATTTGTGTTTAAGGATTTTTTGTAAAAGCACACGTTTTTAAAAAAAGATTTTATTATAATTTTATAAGGAGGATTCATGAGTCATCCCATAGCGTTGATCACTGGAATTACAGGTCAAGACGGATCATACCTTGCTGAATTTCTTTTAGGAAAAGGATATGAGGTTCATGGTGTTGTACGAAGGGTGGCATTAGAAGATCCGGATCATCGAATGTGGAGGATTCGTCATCTTCTAAAAGATATTCAGTTACACATGGGATCGTTGGAAAGTTATCCTAGTATTTTCAGGATCGTTAACAACCTTAAGCCGGCAGAATGTTATCATTTAGCTGCTCAAAGTTTTGTCAGCTATTCGTTTGAGGATGAGTTTTCTACATTAAACACCAATATCAACGGTACTCATCATATTCTTGCGGCCATCAAAGAAGCCTCGCCATCCACCCGTTTCTATTTTGCGGGTTCCAGTGAGATGTTTGGTAAAGTACGCGAAGTTCCTCAAAAAGAAACGACACCGTTTCATCCGCGCTCGCCGTATGGTATATCGAAAGTAGCAGGATTTGATCTTACTCGAAATTACCGTGAAGGTTATGGCCTCTTTGCGGTCAGCGGCATTTTGTTTAATCATGAATCACCTCGTCGAGGCTTTGAATTTGTAACAAGGAAAATTACACGTGGTATTTTTAATCTGATACATGACAATGACTACATTTTAGAATTGGGCAACCTGGACGCAAAACGGGATTGGGGTTATGCTGTCGATTACGTCGAAGCGATGTGGCAGATGCTGCAACATTCTGTGGCCGATGATTTTGTGGTAGCAACCGGTGAAACGCATTCGGTTCGCGACTTCATTAACTTGGCAATATCGTCCACGGATATTGAATTGGAGTGGATAGGCAAAGCCGATTCTGAAAAAGCAGTGGATGCTCAAACCGGCCGCACACTAATCAAGGTTAATCCCGATTACTACAGGCCAGCCGAGGTGGACTTGCTGATTGGCGATCCTTCAAAGGCGAAACTCGAACTGGGATGGAAGAACAAAACTTCGTTTAATGATCTCGTTCGTATCATGATCACCGAAGAACTGAATTCTCTGAAGACAATGGCTTAACGAAGCGTTCATTGAAAGGGAATCGAGTTGGGTTTTCAATCGGTAGCAAAAAACAGTATTTACCTTATTTCCGGACAGGTCATCGCTAAAGCTCTCGCCATAGTCTCATTGGTTTGGCTTGCGAGATATGTTTCAGTTGACGAATACGGATTGCTCAATTATGCACTCTCTTTCTGGGGCATTGTACTTGTATTCATTGAAGGAGGAACTGGCGCAATGTCCGTGAGGGAAGTCGCCAGAGATCATTCGCTTTCTGTGAGATACCTGTCGGCGACTTTTTTGTTTAAGGTCATAATAGGTTTTTTAATACTTCCTCTTGCAACTGTCACGCTATGGCTACTGGGCGCTTTTGATCAGCCACTTAAAATATGGGTATTTGTTTTCATAGGCGCCGGGCAATATTTTCTTCAAATTATGTTTTATACTATCATCGTTTTTTTTCGGGCACGTGAGGCTTTCAAATTTGAAGCGGTTCTTTCCGTCATCGCCGCATTGATCAATGCGTTACTTATTATTACGGCAATTATTATTAGAACTAAGTTTGATTTTATCGTCCTGATTATGTTCTTTTCAAATGTTCTCATAGCGTTCATAGCCCTTTTTACATATTGGAATAGAATTGAACCCGTTCAGTTGAAAGTATCCAAAACCTTTCTTGTGAATTTTGCATACGCTACAATTCCTTTTTCGATCACATTTATTGTCGGAGGGGTTGCTTTGAAAATCCCTGTACCGTTGATCGAACAATATTCTGGAACAGGCGCTGTAGCGGTTTATTCAGCTGCCATGCGCATCGTGGAGGGTTTCATGTTTATTCCTGGCGCCGTCGGCACGATACTTTATCCATTGTTCTCCCGGTCCTATAAAAAGGGAGATTCCCATTCGGTTGGTAAGCTCGATGTGATCCTGAAATTAGTTTGCTTTATAAGTTTGCCGGTAATTTTGTTTTCGTTTTTTTTTAGATCGGAGATTATTTTTCTATTGTATGGCGACAAATATATAGAGACGGCAGCAATCTGGCCTATATGGATCATGTGGTTTTTTATTTGGTCTTCCAAGTCGGTTTTAGCCTTATTTGTGTTGGCCATTGACAAACAAAAAACCGCAGTTGCGATTAATTTAGCAGGGTTCATTGTTACTCTAGTTTTAAGTTTTATGCTTATTCCCAGATATAGCTATTTTGGAGCAACTCTATCGATGATTATTGCGGAAATGGTCATGTTCCTTTATGTCTGTGTTTATCTGATGAAATTAGGATACCGTGTTTTTGATGTCGGAAAACTATCGCGGATCGTCTTAATAAATTTGGTTCTAACTGTTCTTGCAATTTTGGCAAAAATAAATGACCCGATTGTTGCGTCTGCTGTTTTTTTGTGTTGCTACGTGACTTCCATTTTTGCCTTTAAAATTATTACCTCAAATGAAAAGAAAATGTTGACTTCATTATTTCGGAGGATTCCTAATTCTTAAGGAGGCCAAAAAGTGGGCGAATCGAAAATACATCGTTACCTTGATATAGAGCACGTGGGGCCAAATGAAGAAAGCGTTCGCAAAGAGTATGCGCCTCTGCTTCAATATTTTGATGGATGTAACAACGTACTGGATGTGGGTTGCGGTCGCGGTATTTTACTCGAAATGCTACGGGAAAGAGGCATCAATGCCATGGGGTGTGACTCGGAGCTGTCTATGGTTCAAACTTGTCTCCAAAAAGGTTTCGAATGTTCTCAGACGGACGTCCTGAATTTTGTGGGAGGTACAGATCAAAAGTTTGACGCGATATGCTGCGGACATCTTATTGAGCATCTTGAACCTGCTTCCGCACTTGAATTTTTGTGCCAATGTTTTGACAAGTTGATACCCGGTGGAAGGCTCCTGATCATCACACCTAATCCCGAGGATCTTAAAATAATAACGTTATATTTTTGGCTCGATTTGACTCACGTCAGGCCCTATCCCAGGGTGTTGCTTGAAAAAATGCTAAAGCATATTGGATTTGCAATTTTACAAAGTCACGATTCAAACTTGCCGTTGCATGATAAGAATATTATAAAGTTATTTTGGATGCGGGTGATCAAATGGTTCATATATAAAATTACACGTTTGGATTTATTGTATAGAGGAAATACGGTGATTCTTGCAAGTAAGCCATAGCTATGTTCAAAAGGAGAATGCAGTGGAAATGAAGGAATTCAAAGAGTTTGAAGAAGTAAAAATTTGTGATTTATGCGGTTCAACTGAAAACTCAGATTTGTACGCCCCTTCTCATATCCGAACATGTGACCGATGTGGTTTTGTATTTGCTTCTCCAAGACCGACATTTAATGAGATTCAAAATGCATACTCCGTCGACGGTTTTTATGACGGGTGGTTGCTCGGTATCGAAGGCAGGAAAAAGTTGTGGAAAAAAAGATACGATCGAACTAAGGAATTCCTTAACCCCAAGTCCAAAATTTTAGACTACAGCGCAGGAATTGGAACTTTTCTGCAATACGCAAGATTGGGAGGACAGGAGGTCTACGGAACGGAAATATCAACATCAGCAAAAACTATTGCCCAACAAACTTATGGTATCGAACTTTATGATGAACCAATACTCCTAGCAAACGGGTATAAAGATTATTATGATGCCATCACAGCATGGCATGTGGTTGAGCATGTAGGATCTCCCAGAGGGCTTCTGGAGAAATTTCATCAATGCCTTAAAGAACGCGGTGTGTTGATAATCGCTGTTCCAAATAATTATCACCGTCCATTGAAGTCTCTCTTTTTTTTGAAAAAACAAAACCCTGATCTTTTATATCCGAAACTGGTACCGGGTGCTGAGATACACCTTTCGTATTTTAATATGAACACACTCCGTTTTCTTCTGGAAAAAAGCAGATTCAACGTGGAATATGCCGGCATTGATGATCATTTTGCGAATCCAAATTGGAAGACGGCCTTAAAATATTTTATTTATGTTCTGATCATGAAAATATTCAAATCAAATTATTCTGAAACTATATTTATAGTTGCGAGAAAAACAAAATGAATAATTTGGCAGTTTAACAAATTTAATCTAATGAAGATCGACTTTGTCATAAACCGGTATCCTCCATCCCAAGGCGGCGGGGAGTTTTATGCTGCAACCTTGGTTCGGTTCCTTCAGAAAAGGGGACATTTGATCCAAGTACATACTTCAAGTCTGAAATCCAATTATCAAAGAGAATTGATAATTGGATTGCCGAACCAAGAAATGGACCATCGTGTGAGCATTTGTCGCTACCGACCTGTATACCTTACACGAAATGATAACTATCCGATTTTTTCTGCTATGGCCGCAAAGCTTTTTCGTTCATCTGCAGATCTTATTCACGCACATTCTTTATATTATTTTTCAGCTGATATCTCAGGATTGATTGGTAAACTTAGGAGGAAGCCTTTTGTTTTGAGTCCCTATTTTGCATTACGTGCTAATGGGCGTTTCGGAACACTTCGAAAGCTCCTGAACCGGCTTGCACTCAGTGCAGGGGCAGTTTTAGTCCTGACCGAATATGAAAAAATTGAGATTGAGAAATACGTCAGCTCTGTAACACGTTTTGAGACTATCCCGCCGGGTGTGAATACCGAAGAATTTGATCAGGTGCCCGATAATGTATTTGAACGATTTTTTGACACTAAAAATCACAGAGTACTTCTATTCGTAGGGCGATTGGACCACGGTAAGGGGGTTGATATACTCATCAAGGCTTTGCCGGAAGTTATAAAAAAATATCCGGAAGTCAAGTGCTGCATTATCGGTGAAGATTTCGGAGCGATGACCGAACTCAAGACCATGGCTGAAGAGACAGGCGTGGCAAATAACCTTATTTTCACCGGAAAGTTGGACCGGCAGGAAGTGTGCAGTGCATTTGTAAATGCCGACATATTTGTTTTCCCAAGCCGCTATGAGGCTTTTGGAATGGTACTTATCGAAGCTATGGCAGCTTATTTACCAGTGGTGGCGGCCAGAAGTTCGGCTATACCATGGGTGGTCAAGGAAAACGAGGATGGATTGCTTTTTGATGTGAACGACCATCACGATCTAGCACAAAAGATCATGCTGACTTTGTCGGATGCATCCGCAACACAAATGCGGATTACTCGTGCACGGAAAAAAGTCGAGACCGAACATGCTTGGCCACAGGTTGTGGAGAAATTAGAGAATGTTTATTCATCATTATTGAGATAAAATATGTGTGGTATTTTTGGAGTAGTTGATAAGGATGTGCACAGATTTGATACGGACCAACTTCGCAAATTCTACACCGTTCAACGGCATCGAGGGCCAGATGATAACGGAGAGTATTTGGATAACCATGCTTTTCTCGGATTTAACCGGCTAAGTATCATCGATCTTTCTGAAAACGGCCATCAACCCATGACTGATCGATCACAGCGTTATTGGATTATCTTCAATGGCGAGATATATAATTTTCAGGAATTGCGTAAGTTAATTGAACCTCAACATACTCTTAGAAGCAGAACGGATACGGAAGTCGTTCTGTATTTGTACATGGAATATGGAGCGGAGATGCTGCCGCATCTGGACGGTATGTTTGCCATGGCAATTTGGGATTCTAAAGAAAAGACACTCTTTTTGGCTAGGGACCGATTTGGGGAAAAGCCGATCTGGTATGTAGAACGTGAACAGGGAATTTCGTTTTCGTCGGAAATTCGAACACTTCTCCGGACCGGCATGGTTTCAACAAGTTTGGATACTTTAGGACTATACATGTATCCCTGGCTTGGCACAAGTGTTTATGGGAAATCAGTTATCAAGGACATTGAAGGAATAAAACCAGGTCACTATATCCATTATGTTATGGATAGTAAACCAAAACAAGTTCCCTACTGGAAACTGCAAACCATACCGTCTTTTCGTACTACGAGAAAAGAAGCAGTAGAACAAGTCAGGCATTTACTAAATGAGTCTATTGAAAAAAGGCTGATCAGCGATGTTCCGCTTGGGCTTTTTTACAGCGGTGGAATCGATTCGTCGGTTATCGCAGCGCTGGTCAGGAAGTTTCAACATGAGGAACTGCATTCATTCTCGATCGGATTTGAAGAGAATGATTATGACGAAAGCGACATGGCTGCATTAGGCGCTGCCTATTACGGGCTTCAGCATCATGCTTTCAAATTATCAGCAATGGAAGTATTGGATCACATACCCCGCTTTATTCAGGCAATGGATTTCCCCATCGTTGATGGGTTCAATTCCTATTTTGTTTCAATGTTCGCGAGGGAAAAGTTTACGGTGGCGCTGTCCGGGATCGGAGGCGATGAGTTATTCGGAGGGTACAGCACCTTCCGTTTTATGCATCTTCTTAAAAAACTCAAATTCGCTTCGGTTCCCCTGAAAAAATTATCCGGACGAGTTTTCAAATCTCTAACGCCGTCAATGCAGGCGAATTGGAAGATGCGTGTATTGGCATTTGCGGGAGGTGCTTTCCAGACAGAGGGTCTTCAGCATGAACTGGCGCGAACATTTTACAGAAGCTCCGAACTTGAAACCATTTTTTCTGATGAATTTCTTGATCATTCTTACAGGCATTCACCTCTGGATAAACTGAACGATCTGGTCCCGGACTTGGGAAGCGATCATATCGGAAGGATAACCCTACGTGAAATACAATCCTACATGTCCTATTTGCTTCTTCCTGCCATTGATGTTTTCAGTATGCATTCGTCTTTAGAGGTCAGATCGCCGTTTTTGTCTCACCGATTATTTGAATTTGTTTATTCACTGCCTGCTGCTGTAAAATTTGATCCGGATAATCAGAAAAGCCTTCTCGTGGATGCGTTTAGAGAATTTCTACCATCTCAACTTATTCATCGAAAGAAAAAAGGGTTTGGCTTTCCGTTTGAAAAATGGGTATTTTTGCCTGAGTATAAATCTTTAATCTGTGACACGCTGGAAAGTACAAAGTTTAAGAACAGAAATATTTTTTCTCAAACCCACGTAAACAATTTTCTTAGTTTTGTTTACAGCCGACATCACGATAAACTGCCGCATCAGGTTTTTATGAAGTTGTGGGCTATCACTGTTTTGGAGTTATGGCTGCAGGAGAATCTGGATGGATAAGATTTTACTAATTGCCCGTGAGTTTTATCCCACGCTCGGAGGTATATCATCTTATATTTTTGATATCTACTCATACTTTAGTCCCGATAGATTAACCATTATAACCTATTATCACCCGGATCAAAAGTCGTTTGACAAAACATGTCAATACGATATGGTCAGAACTGGGATATATTCAAAGTGGATGCAGAAAAGAAAATGGGCGACGATTCCTCTTTTTATTTCAGGTTTCTGGCAATTAGTTGTTGATCGAAAGATTAAAGAAATTCACGCAGAACAGGTTCAATCAGGTTTAGTAGTATTCATATTATCTAAAATTTTTAGAAAACCTTACAGGCTTTTTGCTTACGGGATGGAGATAACCACTTCAGATTCCCATGGTTTCAAAAGAAAAGTATTTGGTGGCGCAAAAACGATCATTGCGATCAGCAAGTATGCCAAAGAATTATTGCTCCGCCAAGGAATTGACGCAAGAAAGATTGTGATTTTCACACCCGGTGTTTCAAAAAACTATTTTGAGACTGCGTCGGTTTTGTCCCAGGATCAGTCACGCCGTGATCTGGGAATAAATACACAAAAGAAAATTCTTTTGACCATCGCCCGCCTTGAACCGTTATCCCGTTATAAAGGGATCGACACAATGATCAATGCCATGAAACTCCTTGTGAAAACTAACGCCAATATTCATTATTATGTAGTTGGTTCAGGGCCTGACATGACATGGTATCAACGCCTTGTATTACAATCAGAACTTGAGTCGTTTGTTACATTTGTGGGTTCGGTTTCAGAGGAAACGAAAAAAAAGTTCATCATGTCCTGCGATGTCTTCGTTCTCCCGAACAGGATAGAATATGAACGGGGAGGCGAAACAACAGAAGGATTTGGCATCGTATTTATTGAAGCAAATATTTTTGGAAAGCCTTCCATAGGAGGCGACGGCGGCGCCCGCGATGCGGTAGAGGACGGCAAATCCGGACTTTATGCAAACCCTAATTCGGCAGAGGATGTTGCTTCAAAGATTATTTTGCTTATGGAAGATACGAATCTAAGCAAACGATTAGGCGAGCAGGGAAGAAAAAGAGTCCTGGGCAGTTTTATTTCAGAGAACATTGCCAGCTCCTTCTTTGATTTTATACAAAAAACAATTTAACCAGATACAGTCCACAGTGATATCAGAACTTTCAACATTTGAATCGGCTAATAAAATACAGGTCGAAAGCCGAAATGTTATTATTCTAAAAGCACTTTTACTTGTTATTATTTATATCAATGTTACAAAAGTTGTTTTGGGCAGCCGTTTCTTTACGCTGTTTGCAGATGGCTTTACATTATGTTTTGCAGTCCACTTTTTGTATCAGAAATGGTCTCACAGAGAAAGACTTCATAAAATAGAAAAATGGGTGTTAGCGTTCATGATTCTGGGAATTGTCGCGATATTTCATCCGAATATCCCTGGAGTCGCCGTAGGCATGGAAGGATATCGACGATTGGCATTTCAAATGTTTGGAGTAATTATTGGACTAAGCGTCATCACGGATCGACGAACCCTTTTTTCTATCGTCAAGTTCTTAGTGATTATATCTACTCCGGTTCTGATCTATGCCATTAAACAATTCTTTAATATGTCTGAATTCGATGAAAAATTGATAGAAAGCAATACCGCGGATATACTATCCTACTCGATATTTGACAGAATAAGAGCTTTTAGTATTTTTAATGGTCCTTTTCATTTAGGGATTTTTGGTGGGTTCATTTTTTGGTTGTCTTTTTCGCTCTATAGGAAAATGAGAAAAAAAATTTATTTATGGATATCCATTCTTGCCATTTTCTCCGTTCTGGTCAGCCTTACCCGAAGCAGCATTATTGCTTTGGCCGTTTCGGCTGTAATCATTTTTGTTTTTTTTGTAAAGAAAGATAAAATGATTATTTTTTTGTCTATTCTCGTCATGATGATATTTTTGTACATTGTTATGAGTTATTATTTAACGGAATTTACAGAAGTTAGTCAGGTTCTGGAAACGATATCAGATTTCGAAAATGTATCGTCCGATCATCGTCTGCAATCCCGTTTTGACGTCTATGATAACGGTGTGAACGCAGTAGTATTAGCTCCTTTGGGATACGGAATGGGCAGTGGAGGGGATGCAATGGAATTTTATTTTGAGCCGACAAACCGGTTTCATATGACAACGCATAACATGTTCTTAAAAGCAGGGATAGAGATGGGATGGTTTGGATTGGCAGTATTCGTTTACTTATTTGTATTTTTTTTGCGAAGTATCTGGAAATTGTTTAAACAAGACAGCCATTCAGCTGTGATTTTTGCAGGAATGCTCCTTATTATTTTGATCACCGGTATTACGGGATCAACCATTGAAGCGTATCCAATGAACCTTATTTTCTGGATTTTTATGGGGTCACTAATTTCGATATCAGAAAACGGGATTGATCTCAAAAATGAATTCGTCCTATGACAGAAATAAACAAGCAAATGGATATTAGTGTGATACCATTTCATGACTGGAGAAAAATACAACAAGAAGGCTCCAGAACGCGCGATGCACATATCATTGAGCACTTAGGCCTTTGCCCAGATATAAATAAAGTGGTGGTGATCAATCGGCCAATT
The DNA here is from genome assembly GCA_019695335.1 of bacterium. Classification (NCBI taxonomy): domain Bacteria; species bacterium. The sequence continues at coordinate 30,674 of JAIBAF010000008.1, read as the reverse complement.
ACCCCAGCTGAAATGATTTATCGCAAAACAAATTGGAAAACTAAAGGTCAAGTTGTCAATAAAGGGCGATTTTCCCAACTCGTTCAGTTGTCTGAAAAAATGTATGTGATTGACACGCTGCACTTAAATCCTCTGCCTCAACTTATTGAAGGGAAACGATGGTTTTTTTCTGCTTTTGGCGAGAAGCATTTTATTGATGAAGTAAAATATCATATTGATGCCTTGGGTTTTCAAAAGCCGACTATAATTAGTTTTAATATTTTTGCCGCTGAATTATGTAAAAAGCTTAACGTTGGTCGGTGTTTATTCGATGCATGGGATAATTTTATGCGTTTCCCTCAGTACGGCCATATGAGCCGTTTGATTAAACAAAATTATTTGATCTATTCTGATATTTCAAAAATATGGACCACTAATTCAGAGAAAAACCGACAGGATTTCATGAATGAATTTAATGTAAAGAATTGTGAAGTAGTTCGAAACGGGGTTGACGTGGAAAAATTTAAAATGAAATATCCAATTCCTAACGATTTAATCAAAATTAAACGACCAATAGTTGGATTTGGTGGCAAGATTACACACCTCGTTGACGCTGATCTTCTTAATATTGTTGTTAAATCAAATGCGGACAAAAGTTTCGTTATTATCGGACAGATTCTGGATAAAGAGAAATTCAATGCGATCAAACCACAAGCAAATTTATTTTATCTAGGCGATAAACACTATGATTTGTATCCTGCTTATGTAACGAATTTTGATGTTTGTATATTACCATACGTTGTAGGGAATAAGGAACACGGCCAGGATTCTATAAAAATTTATGAGTACATCGCGGCCGGAAAACCAACCGTTACGACAAACGTAAATGGAATAAATGATTTGAATAAATACGTAAGTATCGCAAATGATGCTTCACAGTTTTCAAGCTTGATTGATAAAAAATTGGCTGATATAAGGCCGTTGTTTGAAATACCAGAGGAATTTAGTTGGGCTCGAAAGACTCGATTACTTATTAATCATGTAAAGGCAGTGTATGAATGAACGGATAATTACTGTAAACAAAACGTTTTATGACAAGGTGTATCGGAGAAGATTCCCGATTTTGAAATATGTATGGAATAAATGGTTTTCTTTTAATTTGCTGACTAAAGTAGCACCTATTATGTCACAACTGAAGTCATGTCAGGGTAAAACGATCATTGAAATTGGTTTCGGCTGGGGTACTAATTTGGTAATGTTAGGAAAAAAAAATACGGTGTGCGGTATTGAGCTTTCACAATCGGCCATTGCTTTTTTGATGGAGTTATCGAAGATTTTGGGTGTGAAAAGCATAAAAACGGTCCATTACGATGGAATTGGAGAATTTCCTGTTAAGGAAAAATACGATGTTGTTATTTCTTCACATGTACTTGAACATGTTCCGGACGACAACTTCTTTATTTTGCAGAAATATAAACTACTCAAAAATACAGGATTAATGTACTTGCAAGTTCCAATTAAATATTCATCTGACAAAAGTGAAGACCCGAATCATGCCCGGGATTATTCCGATGAGACAATAACCAAATTGCTATCAAAGGCTAACCTGCAAATTAGTGAGGTTATTTACTCCGGCTACTCACTAGCATTCATCAACAATAATCGTAGCAGGTGCTTACGATTTCTTGTTAAGGCTGTTTCAATTGTTCTATCGTACTCGTCTTTCCTAAAATTTGAACGCGTTTTTTTTGGGAAAAAATATTCACCAACGCAAGCCCTCTTCATTTGCCGGCAGTAATCATTTAAAACTGACAAAAATGACACAAATGAAAATTGCCATAATAGGAACCAGAGGGTACCCTTATGTTTATAGCGGCTATGAGACTTTTGTAAAAGAGCTTGCTGAACGTTTGGTAAAAATGGACTATGAGGTAGTTGTTTATTGTCATCGGGGTCTTTTTTCGGCAAGGCCGAAAAAACATAATGGAATCGAGCTGGTGTACATGTCATGTTTGGAAACAAAAACACTCGGCCAATTTTCACACTCTTTTTTGTCTATGCTGCATATCTGTATTACCCGCAACGCCGATATTATCCTAACGGTCAACTCTGCGAACGGTCCTTTTGGCATATTGGCGCGAATATTTAGGATTCCTGCGGCGATCAACGTGGACGGTTTAGAATGGATGCGGCCAAAGTGGGCCGGGCTCGGATCGAAATATTTCTGGTTTGCTTCATGGTTATCAACCAAGCTGTATGATCGTGTTATTACCGATGCCGATGAAATGCGTAAAGTTTATTTAAATGAATTTGGTAAAGATTCCACTGTCATTGCCTACGGTGCGAATCCAATTGTCAAAACGCAAGATACACATCGCTTGGCCGAAATTGGCATTGAACCCCAAAAATATTTTCTTGTTGTCGGCCGTCTGATCCCCGATAATAACGTAGAACTTGTCGTTCGTGCTTTTGAAAAAGTGAAAACAAGTCATAAACTGATCATTTTGGGAGATGTTCCCTATAAAGATCCGTATGCCGAGAAAGTTCGATCGACAAAAGACACACGCATTATTTTTCCAGGTTATGTCAAAGATCAAAGTCTGTTAATGCAGTTGTATGAACATTGTTATGCTTATATTCACGGCCATGAATTTGGAGGGACAAACCCTGCGCTCTTAAAAGCTTTAGCGGCAGGGTGTTGTATTCTTGCAATTGATACTGTTTTTTCTAGAGAAGTTTTGGCGGACGATCAATTCGGTATGTTGTTCAAAAAAAACACAAAAGACCTTAGTAGGCAGATCAGCCAGTCGCTATCGGAACCGAAACTTTGCGACAATTACCGTCAAAAGGCTGCTCAACGTATCCAGGAAAAATATACATGGGAACGAATTGTATCTCAGTACAGGGCGCTATTCAATGAAATGAAAGGTCACTTGCATTAAATCTTTTTCAGTAAATACAAAAGAGTGTATCTTGTGACGGCCTTTCCGTCATTGGGGAAAATTTGTCAAATCAAGGATACACTTAAACGAATAAAATCAACATTGATATGATTGACTACAAGTTTATTTTTGGCATAGAAATTGAATATTTGGAGCCTGAATATCAACTACATTTTCAGAGGCAACATGGACAATTTGATAATTTTTTTATACATCGTCATGGCCCGAAACCGCAATCTCCTGCTACTCATCCTGTCCATACTAATAACTGAGAACGCTATATCGCAGACGTTCTCCGATGAGTCCGTATCCTCGGGATTTAATATTGGCATTAATCGAATGCTGAATGGAGCATGGTGCGATTATAACAAAGATGGGTTCCAGGATATTTTTATCAGGGATGGTAATCTCGGACAATATCATCTCATGTTGAATAATAAGAACAGATCCTTTAGTGATATGGTTTTGGAGGCCGGTCTGAATTCTGGCATTTCCATCGTCAGTGGTTCATGGGGAGATTATAACAACGATTCATGGCCCGATCTTATCCTGCTGAGCCGGACAGAAGCTTTTGCGTCTGCACGATCGCAACTATTTAAAAACCTCGGTGACGGTAAGTTCTTGGATGTGGCTCCGCAATCCGGATTAAATTTGCCAGGCGACGGAGAAACGCCCCGTTTCTTTGACTACGATGGCGACGGCGATCTTGATGTGATCATGCCTTTTTATAGAACATCTAACCCGCCTACGGGTAATCATCTTTTTCGTAACGATGGCAAGAACGGTTTCACAGATGTCACGGCAGCATCCGGTATCTCCACTTTTGTAAATGCTGAAGCTACAATGATTTTTGACTACGACAACGACTCCGATCTGGACTTATATTTAAGTGCGACGTTGTATAGCAATAACTCGGATGGAACGTTTACAGATGTCACAGCTACTGCCGGGCTGCCTCATTCATTTGACGAAGGCGGATCGGCAGGTGATTTCAACAATGACGGATTCATCGACCTGCTTATTTGCGAACATCCAGATAGATATACAAAATTGTATAAGAATCTTGGGAACGGGACATTTCAGGATGTCACGGATCTATATGGATTACCGCATACTGTCAACTGGGGTGCAGGCTTTATTGACTATGATAATGACGGGTGGCTCGATATCTGGTACGGTTCAATGTATAACGGCACTGACCCTTTCACACTGTTCAAAAATCACAACGGCCAAAACTTTGCCGATTCGACATCGTCACTTGGATTGCCAAACCAAACAAATTATACAACTCCGGCCTGGGCAGATTATGATAATGACGGCGATATGGATGTTGCTATCGGGCAATTGGCATTCGTCACGAATGCGCCGATCTTATTCGAAAATCACTTGAATAACGATAACTATATTTTTGTAAAAGTTACCGATCAAAACGGGAATGAGAATCAATTTGGAGCAACAATACGAATTTACGATGCCGGAACGGATACAATGATGTATACAAAAGTTGTCGGACTCGGGCAAGAGTACTTATCACAAAACCAATATGCGACCCATTTTGGAATACCGGAAACCGGTAATTATAATATTGAGGTGACATTTCCGTCCGTGCTGCCTTACGTAGTACGCCTTTCTAAAGCAACGAATCCCGTACTAGGATCGGTTAATCCGTCTTCACTGGGGAGCGGGGCACTAAACCGCACGATCGAAATTCGGCGTGACGGCAGAGTTCTGATGAATAATTCGATACACCTGCCTATCAACTATTTTATACCTTCACTTTCCAGCGTTGCAAACAACGGTATCGTTCTGGCGGAAGATTCACTATCCCTTGCGTGGGAGCTATATAACAGCGGCGCGCATACGTATGAGCTTGAAATCAATCGAAACTCTGATTTCAGAAATCCGCTGATCCAAATATCGAATTTGACCGACACGATTTACCGTACACAATTCTCAAACATCGACACATTGTTTTGGCGCGTCAGAGTTCTGGATGTGGGAACTGATGCTGCCTGGAGTGACGTGTTTACTTTCGCTACCAGAAAAAATATAATACCGGTTTTTGTGTCAATTCCTGAAACATCAGCCAAAGAAGGTATTTTATACAGCTATCAGTCGCATGCACAAGATCAGGATAGCCTCCTATTCCATGACACCCTACGATATGATCTATTAACTGCGCCAACTTGGCTTACTATTGACAGTATTTCAGGTGTAGTTATGGGAAAACCGATACGTGAAGCTGTGGGTGATACTTTAGTAACGATACTTGTTCGGGATAATCATCAAGGAATAGGAATTCAAAGCTATAATCTGCGCGTCTCGAAAAACGAAGAACCGCTATCCGTCCAGCTTTTGTATCCTTTACAAGAGGATGCACTAACGTTATATAAGTTTCCGATTCCTCGGACATTTATATGGACGAAATCGTCTGATCCAGATTTATCAGGCGCACTAGACTATGCATTTAGAATTTTTGGCGATGGTTTGGATTCAATGATTACGGGTATCACTGATACTTCTGTAATAATCGATGGAAGTGTTTTCAAGGAAAATGCTAAATACAAATGGTATGTAGCTGCGTTTGATGGCGTACACTTCAGTTCAGAAATAGATACCAATGAATTTTATACTTTGAAACGTGTACTCAATCCAGAACTTGTTCCAAAAAATTATGCATTGGAAAGTAGTTATCCTAATCCATTTAATCCGGCAACGACAATTCGTTTCGATTTGCCCGAGAAAAGTTTCGTTGAATTGGAAATTTATAATGTATTAGGGCAACGCATAGTCGTATTGTCCAAAGGCGAATTTGAGGCGGATCAGTATGAAATACAATGGCGACCAGAACAGAATTTAGCAAGCGGCGTCTACGTTGTTTTGTTGCGTGCAAAAAGTTTATCAAGTAAAATGAAAACATCTTTGGCAAAGAAAATAACTTTCTTAAAATAAACTCTAACCTACCATCTCTAATTGTAGGTATCGCATGGAAACTAATAAATGGGAAAGCAGATCGTTATTTGGAGTTAACTACTCTATCGTCGATTATAATTATTGCAGTGATATCGTAATTGAAAAAGCAATAAACAGAGTAAGTTTTGGACTTTCGGCGCTTGCTGTGCATGGCTTAATAGAGTCTATTTTACAGCCAGAAATCTACCGACAGCTTAAAAAAATCGACATGATTGTTCCAGATGGTCATCCTGTTCGGTGGGCATTAAATAGTTTTTACAAAATTGCTTTAAAAGACCGGGTTCATGGTCCAATATTGACTTTTGAGATTTTAAAAAAAGCCGATCGGTATGGCCTTGGTATTTATTTATTCGGAAGCACTCAGAGGACAGTGAATCTTTTTGCAGAATTTATAACAGAAAAATTTCCGAATATTCGTATTTGTGGCGTACAAGCCGATCGATTTCGAGAAGCCACCGATACGGAAGATATGGAAGACATTAAAAGAATTAATAATTCTCAAGCGCATATCATTTTGGTTGGTCGAGGGTGTCCAAGGCAGGAGGTATGGGTTGGTAACCATTTGGACAAAATTCAAGCTCCGTTGCTTGCTGTAGGATCGGCTTTTGATATCCATGCGGGCGTGTTAAAAGCACCGCCTGAATGGATTCAAAAATCAGGTTTTCACTGGTTGTATCGACTATGCCAAGAGCCAAGGCGACTATGGAAGCGCTATTTAATTACCAATACTTGTTTTATTTATCTTTTTCTAAAACATAAATTCATTCTTAGAAAGCCATTTTAAAATTCGATTTTTTAAATGTAGTTTTTCCTATTTAAATTTTGAATAAAAAAACATACATTACGCCGCGTTTATACTACCTTGCAGCTTAATTAACTTAAGAATCTATACTGTGGATTGAAGATGTATGCATTTTCATCGTCAGTTATTACATGTTGTCAGGGTTGTTTCTGACATTATAAGTTTATCCATATCATTTCTATGTTCCATTTATTTTATTTCCACTACTCAATCCCGTCCGTTACTTCTAAGCGATTATTTCCTTTTGTTCTCTCTGCTCGTTAGTTGGTTTTTTTCATCACGTATGACTGGATTATACAATGAATTTCGTTCACGTAACTTCAGTTTTGAATTGATCATTGTTATAAAAAATGTTTTGATTCAAGTCATTTCTATTGTTGTTATTATTTTTCTTATGAAGGAAATTACTTTATCACGCTCATTTGTACTCATCTATGCATTTGGTCTATTCTGCGGATTAACCATTGAACGGTTTATCATCCGCAGAGTTTTGAATCTGTTACGTCGGCGTGGACGAAATCTCAGGCAAATCCTTATCGTTGGGGCAGGTGAGGTTGGCAGAAATTTTTTTGATGCTGTAGTCTCCAATCCACACTTTGGTTATAAAGTCATCGGATTTTTAGATGACCAGTCGAAAAATTATCTGAACGGTCAATATTTAGGTACGATTGACGCATTGGATAAGATTCTTTCGACAAGTGTCGTTGATGATGTGATTGTTGCTTTACCAACGTATGCAACTGAAAGACTGGACTGGGTGATTAAAACGTGCGATAATTATCCGACGCGAGTGAGAATTATTCCAGATTACTTTCGCTTTATGTCTGAGAAATTTGAGATCAGCATGTTTGATCGATTTCCGGTCATTTCTGTTCGTACGATTAGACTGGATGAACTGCACTGGTATGTATTAAAAAGGGTTTTTGATGCCGCATTTTCGGTGATGTTATTTATATTAGTTTTTTTATGGCTGTGGCCTTTGATTGTGCTGATGATTAAATTCAGTTCACCTGGCCCCGTGTTTTTTAAACAAGAACGATGGGGACGTGGAAATAAGAAAATTATATGCTATAAATTCCGTTCTATGCGTGCTGATAGTAAGGATATTGATGATTGTGGCAAATACCAACAAGCTACCAAGGATGATCCACGTATAACTAAAATCGGAAGATTCCTTAGAAAAACGAATCTGGACGAGCTGCCGCAATTTTGGAACGTCCTCAAAGGCCAAATGTCTGTCGTTGGTCCTCGTCCGCATCCGACACCGCTTAATTTGGAATCGAAAGAAATTATTGACAACTACTTATTACGCCATCTCGTTAAGCCGGGAGTGACCGGATGGGCGCAAGTAAGCGGTTATCGAGGCGAAACCAAAGATCCGATCCTGATGCAAAAACGCGTTGAGCATGACATTTGGTATATAGAAAACTGGACATTCTGGCTCGATATCCAGATTATTTTGCTGACCGTCTGGCAAATGATTAAGATTGACACCAAAGGGTATTGAATCAATTAAGAATTGAAAATTGAATAAGGAGTTGGATGCGTTTTTATTTAGCATTAGTGGTTTTTTTAGTGTTTCGAATTTCTTCTGTTAGTGCCCAAAATCTTGATGATGAAAAAGTTAAATCATTCTTAAAACAACCTTCCGTAAATATTCCCCTCAACCATTTCGTTTATGAATGGATTGAACGCCTTGAAACCAAAGGGGTGATCCCCACTTCTATTGAGTGGCGCAACAAACCCTACACGCGCAATGCTGTTCTGAAATTGATTCTTACCTTAGATGAAAAATTAAAAATTCATACTGATTTGCTGACGCGAATAGAGTTTGATTTATTCATGAAATTAAAAGGCGAATTTTATTTCGAATTGAAACAGCTTGCTGCAGAAGTTCCGGAAGTCGAAGTCGAGAAACATTTGATTAATTTTGAAGATACGGCAGATGAGCCGAGTTATGTTATCGGTGATGCGCTCTTCAATCAATCTTTTGAACTGACACGCTATAACGGCCAAGAAGATTCTCTGAATGACAATGTCAGTTTTACCGGCGTACTAGGACGTGCACGGGGCATTGTTAAAAATTCCGTAGCTTTTTATTCGGAATTCACCAGTACATTAATTCAGGGATCGGACCGGAAATACAGTTTTGGCGAGCTTGAACAAAGCGGCGGGAATATTAATTTTAATCCGGCGTCTAAAAACGTTTATTCGCTCGAAGCCAATGCGTATGCCGTTATTCAACCGAGATGGATTCGTTTGCAATTTGGGAAGGACGGATTGAGCTTGGGACCGGCTAAACGCGGCAATTTGATTTTATCCGACAATGCGCCCCCGTTTGATAATCTCCGAATGGATGTGACATTTGAGAGAATTAAGTTTACCTATATTCACGGCTGGCTCCGTAGTGACCGGTTTGTTTTCAATGCAGCCGGTGACAGCAGCGAAAAGAAATACTTTGTGGCGCATCGGCTGGAATTTAAAGTTTTTCCATGGCTATTTATTGCCGGTAACGAAAGCGTGATTTATGGACAACGTGGAGTGCAGGTGGCTTACTTAAACCCTATAACGGTTTATCATATTACCGAACAATATCTTGGAGATAAGGATAATAATACAATTAGTTTTGATGTGACAGCTTTTCCATTTAAGAATTTTAAAATGTATGCGTCGCTTTATTTAGATGATTTTTCTACTTCTTTAAATCCCTTTACTTATTGGAAGCAGACTTGGGCATTTCAATTTGGCACGTATTGGGTCGAGCCGTTTCAATTACATGATCTGGACTTTCGTTTCGAATATTCCCGGATTGAGCCGTTTGTTTATGCGCACAAATGGGATCTCATTAACTACACTCATTTTGGGAAAGGCCTTGGTTCTTTTCTACAACCGAATTCAGACGATTATTTTTTTGAATTTCGGTACCGGCCGGCGCGCCGTTATAACATTGCTGTCAATTACGAGTTGACACGTCATGGGACGGGCGATATTTACCGGTTTGGTTATGAAGAGGGATTTGTTGATTTACCTCCAGGAAAACAAAAAAAGCATTTCTTACAAGGAATCAACGAACGAAAAAATGCCTTTGGGTTGAATATACAGGTCGAAACTTTTCACAATCACTACTTTTTTGCAATTGCCAATCATTCGCACACGGCTAATTACCAGAATACCAAAGGTCGGACATTAACCCAAAACCGCCTCGTAGTCGGTTATAAGCTTGATTATTAGCCTCAAAAAAAATATATTCTTCAGCATTTTTTTCCATCCAAACAAATCAGTTTTAGCATGTCGGTTATCAGAATTATTGGTGTTCCGCTTGATTTGGGCGCGGGCCGCCGTGGTACGGATATGGGACCATCGGCGCTTCGTATAGCTGGTCTGGCGGAGCGTCTAAATGAATTGGGTTATACCATCAAAGATAAAGGCGACATTGTTACTAAAGCGCCTGAGATTCTTAAAGTTGGTGATGAGAAACTTAAATACTTGAATGAAATTGTCAAAGGCGTAACTGCACTTTCTGAAATCGTTGAAAAGACCCTCGATGATCATGAGGTTCCACTGGTACTCGGCGGAGATCATTCAATCGCTATCGGTACGGTGGCAGGCGTGTCTTCTCATTTCCGTAAACGCCACAAGAAAATCGGAATTATCTGGGTAGACGCCCACGGGGATATGAATACGCCTGAAACGTCTCCCTCCGGAAATATTCACGGGATGCCTCTGGCCGTTTCGCTCGGCGTGGGGCATTCGAAATTAACCGCTGTCGGGGGCGATTTTGCCAAAGTTGATCCGGCCAATACGGTTCTTGTCGGGATCAGAACGTTGGATAAAGGCGAAATCGAAAATATCCGGAAAATGGGAGTCACGATTTTTACCATGCGGGATATTGACCAACAGGGAATCCACAGGATTATGGAAAAAGCTATCGACATTGCATCACGCCATACCGAAGGCGTACATGTCAGTTTCGATGCCGACAGTCTTGATCCTTCGCTCGCACCGGGCGTGGGTACTCCCGTCAACGGCGGACTGACCTACCGCGAAGCGCATTATGTCATGGAAACTTTATGTGAATCTAAAAAAGCGCTTTCACTGGAATACGTTGAAACCAATCCGATTCTCGATGTTCGTAACGCAACCGCCAAAGTCGGCGTCGAACTCATTGCTTCATTTTTCGGCAAAAGTATCATTTAGAAATCCGGAGCACCCCATGCGAATATTGACGATACCGGTTGTTGGGATATTTTTGATTCTGGCAACCTCCGTTCATGCTGTGGACGAATTCAAAGTTTATGGCGATAAAAGTGGTTATGACGAACAACTTTTGCGCAATTATCTATCGCTATCAGACAATCGTCAGGTGCTGGATCTTGCGGGCGAGTGGGCCATTACTTATGAAAACTTCCAGACTAAAATTCTTGTCCCGAGCAATTATGATTACGAGGGTAAAGTTGTTTACCGTCGTTCGTTTGTGCCTGGTCCTGAATTTGAAAATTTGCATTTCCGTCTTGTTTCATTCGGGATCAATTTTGCAGCCGAAATAAGAATCAACGGCGAATTTGTGGCGAATCATAACGGAGGCTATCTTCGCCGCGAGATTGACCTTAGCGACGGGCTTATTAAAGTCGGCGAAACGAATACGATTGAAATTACGGTCAATAGCGCACTCAACGCACATAACACTATTCCGAGACGATCCTCTCTCTTGCAGCCAAAAACTTACGGTGGGATTTTCCGTGAAATTTTCTTATTGGCTACGCCAAAACTGACCATTGACAAATGGTCCGTACGCTATGCTATTTCCAACGATCTACGAAAATGTGATTTTACAATCGGTCTGGATTTGCGTAATTACGACTTCGGATATCAACAGAAAGATACCAGTGCCGGCGCCAGTATTCTTGAAAAAACTTCAGACGTACGTTACGTGATTGAAATGTTTAATGAAGATGACCCGGAACCGGTTTATACCAATCGATATAAACGTTATCGTAACGTATGGGAAATTCCTAAAATCAAAGAGCTTAATCCCGATGGTCGAATCGTGTTAAATCGGTTTGCGAATCTGGAGGCTAAATTTACTCTGGAAAAACCGATTTTCTGGAATGCCGAAAGCCCCTATCGTTACCGCATAGTTTTTTCTTTGATTCAGGCCGATACATTAGTCGATCAGACTCAAACGTATGTCGGATTGAGTAAAGTCAGTGTGCAGGATAATGTCATTTTGATCAATTCTCAACCGCTTACCATACGGGGCGTCGAATATTATGAAGATTATCCCGATGAGGGTAATTCTTTATCCTTTGCCGTAATGGAATCGGATGTTTTGCGTATCAAAAAAATGGGCGCAAATGCCGTTTATTTCAAGCATCATCCTCCTCATCCGTATTTTCTTGAATTATGCAATCGATACGGACTGTTCCTTTTGTATGAAGCGCCGGCGTTTGGTTTTACTCCCAATGTACTGCGCGATAATGCATATGCAGAGGAATTGAAACCGTATTATCGTACGATGATCGAAAATGACAGACTCAATCCATGTATTCTTGCGTGGGGATTGGGCTCTGCACATGACCACAATTCAAAAGATATGAATGCTTACTTGAACCAGATGTCGCAACTCATCAAGAGCCTTGATGATCGCCCCACATTTTGCACGTCGATTTTCGGTATGCAAGACGTTTATATGGATCAGGTCGATATTATCAACCTTAGCCTGCGCAGTAATAATTTCCTGGAGGCTAATATTTTTGCAACCAAGAGCCTTTCCCGGTGGCCGAATCGTGCGGTCATTTGTACCTACGGCGTTCAAATTTTTCCGAACAATCAAAACGGCTATAGCGACCCGACTTCGACTAAATTTCAGGCAAAATATCTGATTGATATTTACAAAAAATTAAGCGAATGGAAAGTGGCGGGCGGGATTATTCGCTCTTACAATGATTTTGTAACTAATCGTACCTACGGATTTGCATATCTGTTATACGATCAGGACATTTATACATCCGGGATGGTAACCTATCAACGTAAAGAGCGCTTCGCTTACGACTTTGCCAAAGCATTGTACAGCAATGACAAGATCGAAAGTATCCCGATCGGATCGTTTGAAAACCCATTTCCGAAAACATTTCCGGTAGTAGGGCTATTATTAGTCTTGGTATTTGTGACATTTTATCGCCAGAGCGGCAAATTCAATAACAGTGTTTTTCGTTCAATTACCAAGGTGTTAACTTTTTATACAGACGTTCGCGAGAATCGGGTTATTGCTATTTGGCCCGCATTGATTGTAGCTTTTTTGAGCAGTTTGTCCATGGCGGCCATGATGTCGCTGATTTTTTTTGAATTGAGAAGAAATCAATTGTTCGATCAATTTGTAGCCAACGTATTGGTCGACAACGGTTTTAAAGCGTGGATCGACAGTATAGCATGGAGTCCTGAAATATTTATCACGTCATTCACAGGATTGTTTTTAATTTTCTTTATAGTAACTGGCTTATTGATCAAATTATTTACATTTGTATTCCGTGTTCAGGTTTATTTTCAACAAACATTTTTGGCCGGCTTATGGAGCAGTTCGCATTACCTTTTTCTAATGCCGTGTGTTATTTTATTTCAACGATTGATGCGTTTGGATTTTTTTATGACCACAGCCGTCGTTATATGTTTGATCATGGTAATGTGGCACATAGTGCGCATGTTCCGGATTTTAAAAATCATATACGATGTTTCATGGAATAAGATTTTGATCGTGTTTGGCGGGTTGCTGATTGCGGCCATCATGGTTATCAGTATCAGATACTCGCGCAATCACGATATGTTCAATCTTATGGACTATACTGAAAAAGTATACCAAAGCCGGAATTATTCATTCGAATAAGGAGCGACGTGCATTCGGAAGAAGTCTTAAACATATTCAGAAAGACCGGCGCGCTGCTTGAAGGACATTTTATTTTGACGTCCGGAGCGCATAGTCCTAATTATTTTCAATGCGCCAAAGTACTGCAATATCCCAATTATGCTCAGATTTTATGCGGCGAGATTGGGCTGCACTTTGCGGCGCACAAAATTCAGGCGGTTGTAGCGCCGGCCGTCGGCGGTATCATTGTAGGCCACGAAGTGGCCAGGACTTTGAATGCGCGGTGCATTTTTGCCGAAAGGGAAAACGGCGTCATGCAATTGCGGCGGGGATTTGAAATTCATCGTGACGACAATGTGCTCGTAGTCGAAGACGTTGTGACGACGGGCGGATCGGTGAAAGAAGTTGTCCAGCTTTGCCGCGATCGCGACGCGAATGTTATCGGCGTGGGCTACATTGTTGATCGAAGCAACGGAACTGTTGAGTTTGGCGTTCCTCAATTTTCATTGCTGGCCATGGACGTTAAAAAATACGACCCTTCTGATTGCCCATTATGTCGCGAGGGCAAGGTTCCTGCTATTAAGCCCGGAAGTCGTTCTCTCAAATCCTGAGTTAGTCTTAACTTTTTTATTTGAGGTCGCGCCGATTTATTCCTAACTTATTTTAGACATGTCTGAAACATTTAAAATATGCGTTCTGGCCAGCGGCAGCAAAGGGAATTGTGTCTATCTCAAAGCCGGCGAAACGGAATGCCTGATTGACGCGGGACTTTCGTGCAGGGAAATTGAAAAACGATTGAATACCATCGGGACAAACGCTGCAAAAATCCGTCATATTTTTATGACGCACGAACATGTCGATCATATTCAAGGACTTCCGGTGTTTACGAAAAAATATACCGTAGAAGTACATATGAATCAAAGCATGTATCTGCATGCCGGTTCGATGGTATCAAATAAAACCCGCGTTCATCTTTTTGACGATACATTTACCGTCGAACAAATGTTGATTGAACCTTTTTCCATTTCTCACGACGCTATCGATCCGGTCGGCTATTGTTTTCATTATCAAGGCAAAAAAGCAAGTGTGTTGACGGATTTCGGTTATGCGACGCAATTAGTCAAAGAAAAAATTAAACAAAGTCACGTATTGATTATAGAATCGAATCATGATGAACGCATGTTGATGGAAGGAAGTTATCCCTGGCCTTTGAAGCAGCGTATTGCGGGGCGATTGGGCCATTTGTCCAACCGACAGGCGGCGGCCCTGATTCAAGAATCGATCCATCCCGAATTGAAACACGTCATTCTGGCGCATTTGAGCGAAGAAAATAACCGTCCATCGGTTGCTATTGAAACTTTGTATCAACATTTGATGGCTAGTGCCGTAATGTTTTCACACGTGGATATCGGTTTGGCGCATCAGCATCGAGTTGGCGATATTGTTATTCTAAACTAATTGACTATGAAGAATTCCGAAGAACATAAAGATCCGTTGGTAGAACTAACCGAAGCCGAAGCCAAGTGGAGCAAAAGCGACAGCCAGTTCCTCAAAGATCTTTTGACGACATTTTATCGCCAATCGTTACCGTTTGACATTCAAGTCTATAAAGCTTTCAATGAACAGCCGCCCGACGTCCGGATGGCGATTCAGAACGATGGATTTTGGAGTAAAGTCGGTAAATACATCGAAGTGCTTGACTTCAGCGAAGTTGAACGGGAAAAATTTGCCCACGAATCGGAGCCGGAAAAGCTTGCCCTGTTTCTGTTATTCGAAAAAAACTCAATGGTGCTGGAAGCGGTTTTTAATAATCCGCGCTTGCCGACAAAAGTACTTTTTGATTACATCAATTTGATCAAAGAGCGCGACATCGACCGCGAAGACGATAAGATCCTCAAACAAGCGCAGTTGGTGATGAAAAAACGCAGCCGGCGTATTATCAAAGCGCGTGACATTCAGGCCATTACGCGGGAAGCGATAACGGAAGGTACGCTGATCACGCTCTTTACTTACCTGGCGGACGATGATTCACAAATCGTCGCTGCGGCCAATAATGCCGTGTCATCTGTCCCATCAGCGTTTTTGAAAAGAATATTCGACGATGATGAAGTGGTCGATAAGATTCGCGGACGTTTGCCACAAGCAACGGGGATCGATGTATTTAATATTTTACATGCCGCCGTTAAGATGGTCTTAAAAGCGCTTGAATCCAATCAGATGTTGGGTTCAGCTGAACGTACCGATCCGACCGGCGCCGGCATTGGCTTACGCAATAGTTTAAGGAATCGCAAATTACGCGAATTAGAACGTAGCGTTCAGGATCCTTCCGACTTTTTTAATCTCAGCGTACTCGCATTCATGCACCTCGAGCCGGATAAAGAAATCAGCGCCCGCGCCGGAGAAATTTTGCAATTAGACGATATTTTCGAATTGGTATCCGATGAATCCACGCCAAGACGCATTGTCGACAGCGTTCTGAAATTAATGGAAAAACATCCGGATGAAGAGATTCAGGGCCGCGTCAAAGAAGTCCGATTCAAAGAAGCTGAACGGTTGAATAAAAAAATGAAAGAGATTGAAATCAGCGTCAATGCTTATTTTGATGTGATTTTTCAATCGTTAGGCTATTCGCGGATTAACGATCAAAAAGATGCGATTCAGGTTTTGAAAACCGCTCTGAATTATCTGCAGCAATTCCGTGCCGAGAATACGAAAGTGGAGCCTGAAAGCGATCAGGCGGCGCAAGCGCACATTAATCGAGCCATTCAGCATTTTCAAGGCTCGATCAGTAGCCTGTATCTCGATACAAAAAAAGAAGTCTTCGAGGAACTCGATCAGATTCAAGGCATGATCAAACATATTCTGGATTTGAAGAATTTTAAATTTGACGACGAGGCGCATGAGTCGGACGAGCCGATCGATGAATCCGTTTTGAATAAAGCTGTGATGATCTGGCGTGCTGCGATGAGCCAATATCTCGGTCGTATCAAAGACCTTGAAGAGATGCTGCATTTGAAATGGGCCAAGCTTGTTCAGGAAGTTGAGCCGTCAAAAAAACAAGAAGCCCACGAAGATGAATTACACGAGGCGTTTAGTGAAATTGAAAAATCACATAAAGATGCGATTGAATGTAAATTGAAAATTCCATGCCGCGAATGCAAGCGCCGCGGATGTGCCTCGGAAAGATTTATGCTGCAGGTTGATTTTCTGCTCGACGAGATCAATGACAATTTCAGTAAGCTGAAACAAGCCAATCATCATGCCTGACCGCCTTTTACCGCGATCGTTCTATCACCGCCCCACGCTCGAAGTTGCTCCCGATTTATTAGGAAAGATTTTTGTTCGCCGCCATCGGGGAATAATAACGTCTGGACGAATCGTAGAAGTTGAAGCGTACACGAATACTAACGATCCGGCGTCCCATGCCTTTCGCGGCCGGACTAAACGTAATGCCATTATGTTTGGCGAACCGGGATATGCCTATGTGTACTTTATTTATGGCATGTACTACTGTGTGAATGTAGTCACGGAGCGTGACGGTGTTGCCGGAGCGTGCTTGATTCGTGCACTAGAACCGGTCAGTGGGGTTGATATAATGGAAAAGCGCCGGCGAGCGGAACACCATTATGATCTGAGCAACGGACCGGGCAAATTGTGTCTTGCGTTGCATATCGACCGTGAACTCAATGGCGCTGATTTGCTCGGAAACGATTTGCATATTGTTGATGATGGTTTTACAGGTTTCAAAATCCGGCGATCACCGCGCATTGGAATTCGGGTTGGTACGGATAAAAGATACCGTTTTTTTATTCATAATAATCCCTATGTATCGAAGAGCAAATTTAATATCACTTCAAGCCACGTCAACAAATAACGTATCGAATGATTCAGTCGATAGCTAATCTATGACCAATTTTGAAAAATTATTTCAGTCGCGATGGATTTCGATTTTCAGTATTGCACGTCATGCTGAAAAATTTGGACGACTGTATTGGAGACTTTTGCACGACAAGCGTGTGCCGGTCTATTTGAAGTTGTTGTTTTTTATGTCGATTTTTTATATTGTTTCGCCACTGGATTTCATACCCGAGTCAGTGTTCTTGTTTTTCGGCATTGTCGACGATATTGGTTTATTAATAGTAATACTTAAACTCTTTTTGCGGCTATGCCCGCAAGACGTAGTGCAGGAACATGCACAGGCGATTAACAGTTGATGTAACCGGAGGATGAATGAGCGACTCTAAAAAAACGGAAACCGAAATTCCCAAAGCCTACGATCCTAAAACTGTGGAAGACAAATGGTATGCGTATTGGATGAAGCATAAATTGTTTCGTTCACAAGTTAATACCCATAAAAAGCCATTTACTATCGTCATTCCGCCTCCGAATGTGACCGGTGCGTTACACATTGGACACGCCTATAATAACACCATCCAGGATATCTACATTCGTTTTAAACGCATGCAGGGTTACGAGGCTTTGTGGACACCCGGGACCGATCACGCGGGAATCACCACGCAAACAGTTGTTGAAAGACAATTGGCCAAAGAAGGCAAGGATCGGAAAAAAATTGGCCGTGAAGCTTTCGTCGCTGAGGTGTGGAAACATAAAATTACCTATCGCGACCGAATTATCGGGCAATTGCAAAAAATGGGTTGTTCATGCGATTGGGATCGCGAGTGGTTCACGATGGATGACCATCTTTCGCACGCGGTTCAGGAAGTTTTCATTCATTTCTATGAAAAAGGATGGATCTATAAAGGCAATTATATTGTCAACTGGTGCCCGTTTTCTCAATCGGCTATTTCCGATGAAGAAGTCGACTATAAAGAAATCAACGGGAAACTTTGGCATTTTAAATATCCGGTCAAAGATTCGGCTGAGTTTCTCACCGTTGCAACAACCCGGCCTGAGACCATGCTCGGCGATACCGGCGTGGCGGTGCATCCGGACGATGAGCGTTACATGCATCTGATAGGAAAAAAAATTATTTTGCCGATTGTTGGCCGTGAAATCCCGATTTTCGCAGACACGTATGTTGATAAAGATTTTGGAAGTGGCGCCGTCAAAGTTACTCCATCTCATGATCCGAATGATTTTCAAATGGGCAAACGCCATAGCTTGGAATTCATCAACATCATGAATCCCGATGCATCGCTGAATCACAATGTCCCGGCAGCATTTCAGGGTATGGAACGCTTTGCGGCGCGAAAAAAAGTTGTCGAAGAAATGGATCGCCTTGGTTTCTTAGCAAAAATAGAAGACCATGTCAACCGTGTCGGTTATTCGCAGCGCGGTAATGTCCCGATCGAGCCTTTAGTGTCTGAGCAATGGTTTTTGAAAATGGAAGTACTGGCTAAAGCTGCTCTCGATAAGGTTTTGAAAGGTGATATAAAATTTCATCCTGAAAAATGGGTTCGAACCTACGAACATTGGATGACGAACATTCGGGATTGGTGTATTTCACGCCAATTATGGTGGGGACACAGAATTCCGGCGTACTATGCAACGGATGGAAATAGTACGGTTGCTCATAATAAAGAAGAAGCCTACCAAAAATTAAAAACTAAAAATGAGACATTAAAAATTGAAGATATACGTCAGGACGAAGATGTGTTGGATACGTGGTTTTCTTCATGGCTGGTTCCTTTTTCTTCATTTGGTTGGCCGGATAAAACCGATGATTTAAAATATTATTATCCCACGAACCTTCTTGTTACCGGACCCGATATCATTTTCTTCTGGGTCGCGCGGATGATTATGGCCGGGTTGGAGTTCACCGGCGAGGCGCCGTTTCATCAAGTGTATTTTAATGGAATTGTTCGCGACGAACACGGCCGTAAAATGAGTAAATCGCTCGGCGACGGTATCGATCCGATCGACGTGATCGAGAAATATTCGGCCGATGCATTGCGGTTTACACTCGTCGATCTGAGTGCAGAAGGCCAGGATATTCATCTGGCCGAGCGGCAATTTGAACTTGGCCGAAATTTTTCCAATAAAGTCTGGAACGCTTTCCGGTTTTTGGCGATGCAAGCGCAAACACTATCCGATACGGAACCCGCTAAACCGGATATTTCACGTATTCACGAATTGGCCGATCAGTGGATCCTCAGCCGTTATCATAAAGCGGTGAACGGAATTACAGAAGGCCTTGAAAAATACAAACTTCATGACGCGATGAATTCCGTATATCAATTTTTCTGGTCGGATTTTTGCGATTGGTACCTTGAATTGATCAAAGACCGTTTGTATAACGGCGACGAAAATACAAAAAGACAAACGTTGTCGACGGCGTTGTATGTAATGGAAGGTATTGTCAAACTCATGCATCCGATAGTTCCTTTTCTAACCGAAGAAATCTGGCAACGTTTGAAACCCCGCAATGATGGCGAAAGTGTCATGTGTCAATCGTGGGAATATACCGATCAGGCATTTTACAATGACACAGCAGAAAAAGATATGGAAGTAGTCAAAAATTTGATCGTGTCCATTCGCAATATACGTTCCGAAATGAATGTTCCACCGGCTAAAAAAACCGACGCCATTATGATATCTTCCGATGCGGAAACGGTCAAGCTTTTGCAAAATCACGCCGGTTATTTTAAGAATTTAGCGCGTGTCGAAGCGTTGACCGTCGAAACCAAGCCGGTCAAACCTAAATTATGTGCGAGCGCTGTGGTATCCGGTGTGGAATTGTTCATTCCGCTCGAAGGAATTATTGATGTTGCTGTAGAGAAATCGCGGCTCCAAAAAGAGATAACTCGGCTTGAAGGACAAGTGCAAAGTATTATACAAAAACTCTCAAACAATGATTTTATCGCAAAAGCCCCTCCGCAAGTGATTGAAAAAGAAAATGCCAAACGCGATAACTTCAATCAATCCATTGAGAAATTGCAAGCTAACCTGAAGCAATTGAATGCATTGGGATAAAGTGTATGACCATAGCCGACAGGCTTAGTAAAAAAGAAATTATTTTATTGGATGGCGCCACAGGTTCTGAACTGGAATCTCGTGGCGTTTCTGTTACATTGCCATTGTGGTCGACAATTGCGCTGCTTACGAATGATGGCAAGAAGGTTTTAAACGATGTTCATTTTGAATACGCGATGGCCGGCGCGGATATCATTACGGCCAACACGTTTCGGACCAATTACAGAACTTTAAAAAAAGAAAATATGGAATCGCAGGCTCGGAGCTTGACTCGTGAAGCTGTGGAAATCGCCCAACGAGCCGTTGAACGGGCCGATGCAGAAGAACGTGTAAAGATCGCCGGATCAATTGCGCCGGTCGAAGATTGCTACCATCCCGAAAAAGTTCCGGCTGATCATGAACTGCGTGATGAACACCGCCGGCACATTGATTATTTGTATGAAGCTAAAGTTGATTGTCTTTTGATTGAAACGATGAATACGTTGCGCGAAGCGTTGATTGCAACAGAGTATGCGGTACAAACGGAACTGCCGGTACTGGTAAGTTTCATAACTCAAAGGGATGGAAAATTATTGAGCGGCGAAATGCTTGAAGAATCGATTCGAGCCGTCAGTTTTCATCGGCCAACCGCTATTCTATTGAATTGTTCTGACGTCGACACCATTCAAGAAAATTTAGAGGCGGTACAAAAAAATACCGATCTTCCTATCGGAGCTTATGCCAATATTCTTCACCCTCAAAAATCAGTTTCAAACTTATCGCCCGGTGCCTATGCTGAAAAAGTTCAGCAGTGGCTGGAAAAATTTAAATTAACTGTCATCGGTGGTTGTTGTGGAACTACACCGAAACACATAGAGCGATTGAATGCATCAATTCGCTGATAATGGCTATTGATTAAAAATCTTGCGAACTTGACTCAATTCATTGTATTTTAATTACCATTTTTTTGACCTGAGTAATGACCCATGAATAAACTATCTGACACACTTTCAGATCTGCAGCAAACATTAGACGATGAGTTCAAAGAATTATCCAAGAGATTGGGCGAGTTGAATAACGTTGTCGGAAGCAATAATTCTGCTCAAGCCGAAAAGTTGCTCAATGAGCTGTTTAAACTTTATATCGAAAAGCACAGGGCAATTAATATCCAAGTGTCGCGTTTGGCCGCTGATGTGAAAAAAATGGAGAACCAATTCAATCAGATTCAAACGGAGAAAGAGCAATTCAAGGCATTATACAATTCCGGTATGATGTTTTCTACGGAATCGGAATTGCAAGGCCTGATCGAATTCGCAATGGATCAGATTACCTACCATCTTCGGGCTGAACGAGGCTTTCTTATTTTAATTAACACGGACGGCGAACGTGAATATTTTGTAAGTAAAAACTTTGAAGGTCAGAACATCGATGATCCGGCGCAAGAAGTGAGTACGTCCGTTATTAAAAAAACCCAAGAACTCTTACAGCCTGTCAAAGTCGATGACGATCAGTTGACAGAAAGCCTCGCCGAAAAAGGAAGTTTTATGCGATTGGGTCTGCGTTCGGTGTTGTCCGTCCCAATCATTTACCGTCGATTATTGCTTGGCGTGATTTACCTCGATCGCAAAGAGGATGCGAAAGGGTTTTCTGAAAACGATCTGGCGTTTGTGATGGCGTTTTCTAAACAAATCGCTTACCGCGTGAATGAGCTAAAAGAAATCATCGCCAAAGAAGCAGAAATGGAAAAACGCGATCACAACCGGATGCAGGAATTACGCGACCGTTATAATTTTAAAGAAATTATCGGGAAAAGTGAAAAATTGGTGAAAGTGTTGGAAGTTGCCGCAAAAGTTGCTCCGTCTGAGGCAACGGTGATGATTCTTGGCGAAAGCGGTGTCGGAAAAGAATTGATTGCGCGCGCTATTCATTTTAACAGCGATCGGTTCGATAAAAAGTTTGTCGCGATTAATTGCGGCGCTATTCCGCCGGATCTATTAGAGTCCGAACTTTTTGGATATGAGCCCGGCGCGTTTACAGGCGCTGTTAAAAGTAAACCCGGTAAATTCGAACTCGCGCATCGCGGGACGTTGTTTCTGGATGAAGTAGCCGAATTGCCGATCAATTTGCAGGCGAAAATTTTGCGTGTCGTACAAACGAAAGAATTAGAAAGGCTCGGCAGTACTGAAATCAAAAAAATAGACATTCGTATTATTTCTGCGACGAATAAGAACCTTCAGCAATCGATCAAAGAAGGAAAATTCAGAGAAGATCTTTATTATCGTCTTAAAGTTGTTGAAATCGATATACCGCCTTTACGCGAGCGCAAAGAAGACATCAGTCTGCTGGTTCATTATTTTATTTCAAAACATTCCAGTGGCCAGGCGATGATGATTACCGACGAAGCGCTCGACGTACTTGAAAATTACCGGTGGGATGGTAATATTCGTGAATTGGAAAATGTTATTCAGCGCGCGATTGTCTTAGCCAACGGTACAACAATCCAGATCAACGATTTGCCGCTGGAAATTATTGCCAAAGTTGAAAGCGGTTATCGTATTCAACAGGACATGACATTGGATGCTGCAGAAACAGACTTTCGGAAATGGTACGTTATTCGCATTTTACGTAAAGTCAACAACAATAAAACCAAAGCCGCTGAATTGCTTGGGATTAATCGTACGCATTTTTTTCGTATGCTCAATCAACTCGGAATAACTGAATAGTGTCGCATATTCGCGACTTATTTATTGAGCCATTTGTCGTATTTCGCTCTCTATTGCTCTAGTAAAACCTCCCTGGACTCGGTCTTAAATTCATCAAAATTAAATAGTATTGAAAGCGGGTACGAAGATTGTATTGTTTATTGATACCTTTAACCACTTAACTCTGATTTTGTGGAATCTTGAGGCACGCACAAAGCTCGGGCATCAGTTGGCATCGTTTTTACCAGGTTACGGTGCTGCTTTTTACCCGAGCTTATATTTTAATCGCTTACCGGAGCCCACAGTGAATAAACGCATTCTTATTTTTCATTCTGATATTGATGAATTAGCCGCCATTCGACAAATTCTGGCCAAAGAAGGATGCGAGATTATTACGGCTTCCAATTGGAATACGGCCGCTAAATTGGTTTCCAACATTGAAATCGACTATGTTTTAATGGACGCCCAAAGTGATTCAATGAAGCAAGCTTTATTACAAACATTCAAACAAAACGATATTTAGCATTCACATTTTTGAGGAGGAGAGTTATGGTTTCTTCAAATCCAATAACCGTGTCCGGCCGTTTATTCTGGCTGGTTTTTTTATTTTTAATTCCATCGCTTCGGGCTGGTGATATTCCGGAAGTCAAACCGGTCTGGAGCCTGAAAACAAAAAATAAGTTGGAAAATTTTACCGAAGTGCTCGGCGGTAAAGCATTCTTCACGCGTGAAGATGATTATGTTACCGTGATCAACGCCGACGGTAAAATCCGGTGGGAAAAGAAACTCGAAGGATACAAAAGTAAATATTTCAGTGCCGTATACGATGATCAATTTATGTACGGAACAAAAAAAGGTATTGTGATCCTAAGCATGGAAGACGGGTCGGAGAAAGGTCTGATTACGGATGTAGAAGTATCCGAAGGATTCGAGACATTGCGTACCAAATACGGTCTGTTACAAATATTTGAGAAAACGACGGTCTTCTACGATCTGCAAGGTAAAAAATTATGGAAACGCGACGATCAAAATATGTCAGCCAAAAATTATATGGTTTTCGAGAACGGTAATTTTATCGCGTTTTATTCTAAATCGGTACACATGATCGATTATAAAACAGGACAATCTTTGTGGAATCGTAACGATCAAGGATTTACTCCCGATCTGTATCACCAATTAAAATCAGGAAATTTTATCGCCTTTTATTCAAAAGGTTTCGCGCTGATTGATTTCAATTCCGGTAATTCGCTGTATAGCACCAATGAAGAAACGGATGGTGATTTACGCTATACATGGGGATGGTCGGAAGCGGAAACCAGTCCTGTGGTTGTTTTTCTTAAAAAGCGCACGGTGCTGATCAGCGGTAAAGACGGTAAAGAATTGTGGAGCGCGGCGATGCGCGGAAGCGAAGAGCGCGGCGGCGTTAAAAAAACTGGTGATTGCATTGATTTCGTCGGTAATACAGCCGTTATCTACATGGAGAAACAAATTGCCGGCGTGAACGCACTGACGGGACAACTGCAATGGCAAGAGACGGTCAAAGATGAGGATGAAATTGCCGAAGCCGATTATTACGAAATTACCAACGATCAAAAACAATTAGTCAGCGGTTTGATCAGCATCAACGGTGCGTTGTTGACATTCGATCCGGCGAGTGGAAAGAAATTATGGCGCACGGCCGATGGAGCGTTTGTCGGACAAGTTTGTTGCGTCATCCGTCTGGACGGTGATGATCATATCGTCGTATCCGGAAAGCGCGCCTTCCTTATGACGAACAAAGATTTGGGCGTTCACATGTATCGTGTGAATATGTCGACCGGCAATATCGTTTGGCATAACCAATCGCGCGCGATTTGGTCGTCCGTTATCGGCAATTCGGCCAAAACTACCATCGAAGGAGTGGCTGCTGGCCCGTATTTTTCGAAAGAAGCCGGTCTCGTTGTCATGGTTACAAACATGGGATTATGCGTCTATCAGCTTAATGATGGAAAATTGCTAAAGGAAGGCAAGTGGGTTGCTGGAAAAATGGGTGAAATGAAAGGGGATTTTACTTTTGAAAACAACAAACTGATGTATCCTTACTCTATCGTTCCACCCGTCAATGCGACGGGCATTATTTCAGCTTATTCCGGTGCTTTCAGCGCCATGCGTAATACAACGTTTACGAATTTGAATCCCGATCCTGTCATCAGCAACGGCGTCATGTATCTTACTGGCGATGAGAAAGTATTTGCCATCGACATGAATTCCGGTAAAAAGTTGTGGGATTGTGATGTTAATGGCCCCGTAGCTAAATTGCCGTTCAGTCAGGGTATGGTTGTTAAAGATAACATGATTTATTGTCGTACAGGATTTTATTTGGATGAGAATATCCTTTATGGATCGCAGAGTCCTAAACCGGTAGTGTATGGCGATAAAGGCGATTTTGGTTTTGTGGCTGTTGATGCCAAATCAGGGAAAATTGCTTGGAAATATCAGGATTTCGAAGGTATGGATCCTGTTTATTTGGTAGATGTTATGACCGATAAAGCAATGGTGGAGAAAGCACAAAACGGCAATTGCAGATTGAATAAACTCAAGTTAGGAACGGTCAATGTGACTTACGAACGTCCAGGTTATACATTATTGGGCGGCGGTAATGGGCTTGCAGGTATTCAGCGTGACGCATCCGACCCTTGCAAATCTATCTGGAAAATCGAAGACAGTTTCGACAAAGCGTCATCGGCTTATGAGCTTGGTGCGGGAACCAACGCCGTAATGCTATTTTTTAAAGATGTACATAAAGCCTTGATTTGCTCCAATAAAAACTTTTATCTTATAGACGAAGCGACCCACCAAGTAGTCTGGAAAGCCAAAAAAGAAAGCGATGCCGTTCAGCCTGTCCTTGTCTCTCCCAAAAATGGGCTAGCGTTTGACGTAGACGGTAAAGAAATCTTTGCATACAAATTACTGAATTAGGAGGTTCGCTTGTGACGGTAATCACTGTCAAGTGAGTTAATTGAACGTATAATTTTGTTCTAGACCCATTACCGGTTTACCAATGTGATAAAACGGTATTAATCGCGTGAAATAACAATAACGCGGAACATTTTCATTATTAGAGTGGAGGAAGTATGAAATCCAAATTTTCATTATTTTTGGCATCACTCGTGGTGCTGGCATTATTTGCTTTTGTCGGATGCGGGGAAGACGAATCAGGGCCGACGAATTTTGACACGCAGGAAGAAGCTATAACCGCATGGAATGGCGCTGCCGAAAGCCAAATGGGGTTAGCTTATCAATTAGCGTTGACCATAGCTCAACAAGGTGTTTCGTTTACCGGTGATTTTGATGATATTGGTGGGATCTTTTTAAAGAGAACCAAAGGCTTCAGAAAATTTAATGCTTCAATGGCCAACGGATATCAAGGCAACGGTCTTTGGACATTTGATACTACCTTTACGGAAGAAGGCAGCGGCGATTTTGATTTTCATTACGAAATTGATTTCGACCATTTTGATGCAAATGGCTATCCTAATGACCAAACCAATGCATTTGATTATGGTTTAAATCTGGCATGGGATTTCAGCGAAGCGGGTGAAGGTACATTTATTTACAATTACGACGTTGATCTTAATGTGTCAGGAATTCAAGGTTTCAGCAATGCAACTGGGAATGCTGTGGTAAATGGTACGGCAGGGTTTGGCATCAACATCGAAACTACAAGCCAACCGGGACAACCTACATACGATTTCGAATATTCGTACGGTATCAAATTTATTTCATTAACCATAGCCCCTGGAGAAGACCCTTATCCCCTCGAAAGCGGATCCATTGAATTTACTTACAAGTACGGCGTTGATCCCAATATTCCAGGATTCGAAGAGACAAATGTCAAAGGTAAAATCACATTTGATGGCGACGATACAGCAATTCTCGAATTTGGCGGATTCACGTTCACACTGGATCTTGATACAGGCGACATCACACCGGCTTAATTAAAAACGTATGAAAATAACCGTCCCATCCGTTACATACAAACGGTGGGACGGTTTTTGTTTTAGAACTCTACCGGACACTTTAAAAAACACTAAAATGAAAACAACACATTCCTACCTCCGAATCGCTTTGACGTTAATCGGATTAGCGCTAATTTCATCAGTGGCTAATGCTCAAACCCGAATTGTCTATAATGATGATTTTACCGATAATGGCCATTCATGGTACGAAGGCGATACTGAAGATTATTATCTGAAAGTTGCTTACGGCAAATATATCTTTGAGAGCAAGAACTCCAAAACGTGGATGATGACGCGTTCCGTCGGTTTGAGCGAATATGAAGATTTTGTGATTGAAACGAATATGCTCAAAACCAGCGGTATGGACAACAATTGTCTAGGTCTTTTATGGGGATATAAAGATCCGAATAATTGTTACATGTTTGGTATCAGTGGGGATGGAAATTATTTATACGGCAAATGGGAGAATGGAACCTATTCAAGTCTTATTCAATGGACGGCATCATCGTATATCAATAAATATAACTCGCTCAATAAGCTGACGGTTGAAAAATCAGGTGACCAACTGAAACTGTATATCAATGATCATTTGGTTGAACAAACCAATTACGAATATCCTAAAGGCTCTGAAGTAGGATTTGCATTGAATACAAAAGCCAGAGTGGAGTTTGACAATCTTCTTGTCAAACAGCCTCCGACCGGGACACCCATTTTTGAAGAAACGTTTGCTGACAATTCACGTAACTGGGCCTTGGGAGATGATAAATCCCGTTCAATGAAAGTTGAAAGCGGAAAATATTATTTCGAACATAAACGTACTGTTAATACATGGCTCAGTTGGGTCCCGGCTTCGATCAATACTTATGAAGATTTCATTATCGAAACGTCGATGCGGAAAACCAAAGGTGTCGATGATTACGGTTATGGCGTGATGTGGGGATTGCAAGACGAAAATAATCTGTATTATTTTGGTGTGTCCGGAACCGGGTATTATCAATACGGAAAATTTCAAAATGGCACTTGGGTAAGTCAAATCAACTGGACGGCCTCTTCTTCTATCAAGAAAGGTGAAGCTAACTTATTATCGATTAAAAAAGAAGGTTCGCAATATACCTTTTATATTAACGGCGAATATGTCAATACGGCGCCTTTCGAGGAGTTTTTCGGTGATAAAATAGGTTTTCTTTTAAATGTGAATATGAAAGTTGAAATTGAGGATTTAATGGTCAGGAGCCTTACTGCATCGCAGACCTATGATGACAGTTATAGCAATGAACAGCATATCGATACTTACACCATGTGGGATGAAGCGGCTACGGCTTATACAGGCTTACGGTTTGAGGAAGCGCTGTCATTGTATCAGCAGGTTCTGAGTGCAGAAGAACAAAATAATAATATTGTTGGTAAAGCAGATGCGTTGGCCTATATCGGAATGTGTTTTCTAAATTTGTATCAAATCGAAAATGCAAAAGATAATTTCAATCAATCGATTCAAACCGGTTCAGCAAACTATCTACCTTATTATGGTATGGCCAGAATTTCCTTTGAAATGGAAGGTAATACGGCGGATGCAGAAAGCTTTTGCCGCCAAGGTCTGGAGATGACCCCTGGCAACGGGGAACTAATGAAAATGTTGTTTGCTATTTACCGGCAACGCGGGATGGAGCTTTACAACAATCAGGCGTATGGTGAAGCGGCTTATTACTTGGACCAGGCGATCAGCTATGATCAAACCGATCCGTTTACGTATATGTTTTTAGGTTTTTCTTATTATTATACTCAGGCATACGGACAATGCGTGCCCATGTTCGAAAAAGCTTTACAACTGGATCCCAGTATCGGTAATAATTACCCCAATATCTACGAAGCTCTGAATCATGCTAACAGCATGCGCTAATTAATAATGCGGGTTGTCATGAAGTTTTTTTCGTGACAACCTGATTTTTTGTTTTAAACCCATCTTTTCTGAAATTTTTCCAAAGCTAAAACATAGTCTTCGCGCGTATTCATGTTAAAAAAAACATCCGAATGTGTCGTGCTTTCGATTTCACTCGATTCGATTAAAACCGTTGGCGTCTGTGTATATAAATCTGAAATACGTAAATCGTTCGATGAAATGAGATTTTCAATCAGCGGTATACATTTTTTTGAATAAATTCCGCATAAAGATTCATAACCTTTTTCAGAATGTGGTACAACGATTTGCGTGTCGTCGCGAACATGCTTTATCATGATCCGGACAACTTCAGCATGAAAAAGCGGGAGATCGCACGCAAGAATAAAGTTATAATGATATTTTGAATGTACAAGGCCCGCGTGGATGCCGGTCAATGCCGACGGAACGGGTTGGATGTCGCTTACTTTATGATGAAATAAGAAGTATAATTTTTCAGGCTCATTGGTTACGCAGATAATTTCATCTGTAACTTTGCTCAGTTCATCACAAAGATATTCAATAAGCGTAAGATTAAAAAACGGGAGTAGATACTTATCCGTACCCATTCTTTCGGACTTTCCGCCCAATAGAATAATCCCGCCTAATCCGTTCACTTTGTTAAAACGGCCTTTTTGAATTTATCTTTTGATTTCAGGTCGATATTGAACTGAACAGTTGAAGTCTTGATGGTTAGAGTAGCTGCAGTTTCATCGAGGACTGCATTCTTGAAAACTTTAAGATAATGCGTATTATCGAGATAAAGATTCAGAACCCGGTTTTCATAGATGACGTAAAACCATTCCAATTGGCCGTCTTTTTCGCCTTGCGTTTCTTTAATATTGACTGCCGTTAAATCGGTTGGATTCTTAAAAAATAATTTAGTTTCGAGTGTTTTATTTTCTTCAAGAATATTTACCGTTACGGTTAATTCGTTGGGTTTGAGAAATTTTAACGACTCTATATTCAATTTCTGACTATGCTTCACAGCTGTGGTCTCTGAAGGAGTTGAAACGATAATCGGCTTTTCCTGCAAGTTTTGTTTTTCAGTACTTTTTTTAGACGCAATTTGTTGTTGACTGCCGGTTTTATTTTCGATTGGCTTCTCGACTTTTGGCTGTTCTGCTTTCTCTTCTTTTGGGATCGTTATTTCCTTTTTAAAATCTGCAGACGGCACCGGTTCAGGTTTTGTAGCTATACGGGAATATACGAACCAGGAAACGCCAATCAGGACGGCGATTGCAGCGGCAATTTTCATATAATTGTACAAAACCAATGTCTTCGGGCGGCGGCTTTCCGATTGTCCAACATTGGATTTCAGCCGTTCTTTCAGTTCGACGCGTCCAGTGTGACGTATGCCGGCGAGGATCATTTTTTGAAATTCCAATTCATCGGTCAATTCCGGAAAAGATTGGAGGAGTTTCTGAAGGCGGCCGACTTCATCAGCGGTCAAGCGATTAAGAAGATGGCGCTCGAGAACCTCATTTTCATCGAGCCATTGGCGTGTTGTGTGATCTACCATAATGTTCTTTATGCAAGCAAGGGTTTTTATTTGAATCGTTTTTTAACTAAAC